>DATMXY010000493.1:0-9023 GCA_035561275.1 Anaerovoracaceae bacterium
ATATGGAATGCGGTAACTTACATAATGATTTTGATACCCTTTTCATCAATGGAAGGATTTATACGCTGAAGGAAGAAGGCGATACGGCGGAAGCCATGGGAATCAGAGACGGCAGAATTGTTTTTACGGGTTCCAACCCGGATTCTGAAGACTTCAGCGCCGCAGAAATCATAGACCTGGAAGGGAAGGCGGTAATTCCCGGAATGGGCGACTCCCATCTCCATCTTTATGCGTATTGCCAGAACCAAACCTCGGTAAAACTGGACGACGTAAGAAGCATCGACGAATTGATTCAGAGGATGAAATTGAAGGCGGCGACGGTTGAAAAAGGGAAATGGATCAAAGGCGCCGGCTTCGATCAGACGAAATATCCGGAGAACAGGATCCCGACAAGATGGGATCTGGACCGGATCAGCACAGAGCATCCCATCGTGATCAGAAGGTGCTGCCTGCATGTTATGGCGGCAAACAGCCTGGCCATCGAGACGGCGCGGGTGACGCGGGACATGGTACGGCGTGCCGGCGGGTTGATCGAGGTCGACGGAAACGGCGAAATGACGGGGATCTTCCAGGAGAGTTCCACAAGCGTCTTTGACGATATCGTTCCGGATCCGCTGTCCGACGAGCAGGAGAAAAAGCGGATCATACTGGAAGTGTTCGACGATATGGCGTCGAAAGGGATCACGGCCATTCATACTTATGCGGCGAAGATCTGGAACTATGAGGAGAATATCGGCGCATACCGGGCTTTGGAAAAGGAGGGGCGCCTTCCCGTTCGGGTTGTCGTCAGTCTGGATGAACTGTTTGAGAAAGACAGTAAGGGGAAACAGGATAAAAATCCTTATGATAAGGTAAAATACGGTTCCTATAAAATATTTACCGACGGCTCTCTGGGCGCTCGGTCGGCGGCACTTATGGAACCGTACAGCGACGATGTAAATAATTTGGGTATTTCAATCAGCCAGGAAAAATTGATCAGCGACTTATTGAGCGCAAATAAAAAAGGCTTGCAGCCGGCGATCCATGCCATAGGCGATCAGGCGCTGGAAATCACCCTGGACGCCATAGAAGCCGTTCTTCCGGGCATGTCGGCGGAACAGCTGCCGATCCGGATCATCCATGCCCAATTGGTTCATGCGGATCAATTGAAACGGCTGAGAAAGCTGCCGGTCGTTCTGGATGTTCAGCCGGTCTTTCTGTGCACGGATCTTCACTGGATCGAAAGCAGGCTTGGAAAGGAAAGGATCCGGGACGCATACATATGGAAAACATTGATGGAATCGAGGCTGGTGCTGGCTGGCGGCTCCGACTGTCCTGTGGAATCCTACGATCCGATCAAAGGGATCTACGCGGCAGTCACACGGCAGGACCAGGACGGGTATCCGGAAGGGGGTTGGCAGCCGTCTGAAAGGTTGTCGGTGTTTGAAGCGGTTTGTCTGTTTACAAAAAATATAGCTTATACCACCGGAGACCAGGATGTTCTCGGTACGTTAGAGAAGAATAAATTTGCGGATTTTGCGGTGCTGGACCAGGATCCGTTTCTTATTGAACCGGAAAAAATCAAGGATATAAAAGTATTGAAAACCTTTGTTGCAGGAAAGCAGGTTTACAGCCGGCAGATCTGATCAAAAAAATTATTTATTGTTCGGGCAGATCCGAAAAGGAGAATGAAGCAATGATCAAAGAGGACGACGATACGGAAAAAAAGATCTCAGAGCGGGAAGTGATCCGCTTAATGAGAGATTTGATTTCGATACCAAGCCCCTACTTCGAAGAAGAAAAAATTATAACCTTTGTACATAATTGGTTTCAGGACAATGAAATCGAAGCCCGTGTCCACAAGTACAGCGATGACAAGGTGACGAACTTTAACGGCAGGAATATCGTTTCTGTAATAGAAGGGAAAGAAAAAGGAACAACGGTATGCCTCAACGGGCATCTCGATACCGTAAGGCTTTCAAACGGCTGGAGCGCGGATCCCTTTGGCGGAGAGATAAAGGACGGGATGATCTACGGCGTCGGGGCGCTGGATATGAAATCCGGGTGCTGCGCCATTATGCTTGCTTTAAGGAAATTCGTCCGGGAGAACAGTGAATTTAAAGGGAAGATCATTACGACGCTGGTGTCTGACGAGGAAGGGCCTTACGGGCTCGGCACCAATGCTGTCATCGAGGACGGTTTGCTCGAGGATGTGGATTTTTCAATTGTTGCCGAGCCGAGCGCCTGCTTTTCCGGAAAGGGTTTCCCGAACCTCTGCCTGGGCGCCAGGGGAGGATACGGGCTGGAGGTGGAGTTCTTCGGCAAATCCGCTCACGCGGCCCTGCCCTCCGACGGAAAGAGCGCGGCCATCGACGCGGCTAAAGTTGTCTGTGCACTGGAAAATGTGGATTATATCGAAGATCCGTTTTTGGGAAGAGGAACCGTATGCGTCCTGGCCGTGGAAAGCGACGGAGGGGCCTGCAGCGTTCCCGATTACGCAAAGATCAAGCTTTTCTGGCATATCGTCGTCGGGGAAAACGAGGATACGATCACGGAGGAAATCAAAAAGGCCATTGTTAGGGCCGGAATTCAATGCGATTATAAAATCAGCTTCAGGGAAGCGCCCTCGGAAGGATCGAGAGGCTTTATGCCATACATCGTAGAGAAAGAGAATCCTTATGTGGAAGCCTTTATTCAATCCGTAGAGGCCGTATGCGGCGCATCACCCACCGTTTCCTATTTCCAGAGCATCGGGGATTTCAATTACCTTGGCTCCAGGATCGGAGCGCCTGTTGTGATCTTCGGGGCGGACGGGCGCCGGTTCCACAGCGACGACGAGTGCGCCGATATAAATTCTATTGTAAAAACTGCCGGGACCATATATGATTTTCTGGTGAAAACATTGGTTTAAGTCTTGCGGTTGTACTTTGTCAGCCGATGCTGAGGAGGAGCGGGCGATGCGTCTGGATTCGTTTGAAGAAGTAAAAAAAATCACCGAAAGCCTGATCCGCATACCCAGCGTTGTCGGGGCTGCCGGGCAGGAAACGGCGTGCGCGGAAAAGGTTTATGAATATTACGCGGAACTTCCTTATTTTCAGAAGAATCCGAAGCAGCTCTATCTGCTGAAAACGGAGGACGATGCGATGGACCGGCACAGTGCCGTCGCTTATGTCAGGGGAACGAAAGGCTCCTCCCGGAAAACGGTCATACTGATGGGCCATATCGACACCGTCGGTGTTGACGACTTTACGCCGGATTCCACGATCGCCTTCGATCCGGAGCGTATCCCCGAACATCTTTTAAAGACGGAAGCCATTGATCCGCAGGTAAAAGCGGATATCGAGTCGGGCGAATTCCTGTTTGGCCGCGGGGCCCTGGATATGAAAAGCGGCGTGGCATGCCAGATGTATGTGGTAAAATACTTCAGCGAGCATCCGGAGGAACTGGACGGAAACCTGCTGGCTATCGCCCACTGCGACGAGGAGGATATGTCCCACGGGATTCTGACGGGACTGATCGACTTTAAAAGGCTGAAAGCGGAAGAGGGCTTCGAATATATCGCGAGCATCAATTCGGATTACTGTACTCCCTATTTCGAGGGAGACGAGAACCGGTATATCTATTTCGGCGCGGTGGGAAAGCTGCTGCCGTCTTTTTATATCGTCGGGAGGGAAACCCATGTCGGCCAGCCCTACGGCGGGCTGGATCCCAACCTGATCGCCGCGGAAATCACCCATAGGATCGAACTGAATACCGGCCTGTGCGACGAGTCCCACGGAGAGATCACCATGCCTCCGGTTTCCCTGAAGCAGGCGGACCGGAAGGAGCTCTATACCGTTCAGACCGCCGGCGCGGCATACTGCTATTACAATTTCTTTACCCACAGCATGTCGCCGAAGGACGTCATGGAAAAGGTGAAAACCATCGCCGAGGAAGCCTTTGAAGCCGTGATCGGGAGAATAAACGCCTCCTGGCGGGAATATTGCGGGAAGGCAAATTTTCAGTATCGGGAACTGCCATGGAAGGCAAGGGTCCTTACCTATCAGGAATTTTACGAGGAACTGAAAGGCATCCACGGCGACGGATTTGAAGCCCATATCAGGGAATTTTCCCATCGGCTGAATCAGGAACAGCCCCTGATGGACCTGCGGAATTTCAGCGTAAGGATCATTGAGGAGGCGTGGAAGTGGAGCAGTGACAAAAACCCTGCCGTCATCCTTTATTTTTCCTCATCCTATTGTCCGCGGGTCGAGGTGACCGGAAAGGATGAAAAGGAAAGGAGGCTCATTTCCGCGGTTGATGAGGCGGTAGGCCGGGAGCAGCCATGCTGCCGAAATACAATCATAAAGAAATGGTTCTTCCCCTACATATCCGACGCGAGCTTTATGGCGGTCTGCGACGATGAAGAGGCTCTCGCCGCGCTGGAAAAGAACATGCCCGCATGGGGTGAAAAATACACCCATAAGGTGAAGGATATCCTGGAGATCAACGTCCCTGTGGTAAATATCGGAAGCCACGGTCAGGACGGCCATAAATACACTGAGAGGGTCCATCAGCGCTACACGTTTGAAAACGTTACGAACATGATATACAATACGGTCAGGGAACTGTTACCTGTTGCAAGGTAATAATAAAAAGGGTGGGAAACATGCATGCGGATATTTTGATCATAAACGGAAAATGCCTGGCGGTGTCCAATCAGGAAACCTACGACTGGATTGCGGTCACGGATAATAATATCAGCGCCGCCGGACGCGGTGAAGACTATAACTCAATCATCTGCAATCCCGAGAAGATCATCGATGCAAAGAGATGCACGGTGCTTCCGGGGTTTTACGACAGCCATTTCCATCTGGTCCAGACCGGCATCAATTCACTGAGCCTGGACCTCAGCGAAGCGGCTTCTTTTAACGATATCGGAGATCTGATCCAGGAGCAGGCCGGTCTGACGCCGGGGCAGCCGATCCGGGGGATCCGGCTGTATGAATCCAATTTGAAGGAAAAGCGGTTTCCCGACCGGATCGTGCTGGACAAATTCTGCAACGACGTTCCGGTATGGCTCTGCAGCCGAGAATATCACACCAGCATATTGAACACTTACGCCATTCTGCATTATAAAATCCCGTTTACGCTGAGCGGCATCGATCTGGATCACAAAAATATGCCTACGGGAATTTTCCGTCATCATGCCAACGCGTTGCTGAGAGAAAACATCCTGAAAAGCATCACCACGGCGTATCGCCTTGAGGCGGTTTCAGGCGTCTCGGAGGACGTCCTGAAAAAAGGGATCACGACGATAAACTCCATGGAGGGGGGCTATCTGTTCTGCGATAAGGACGCGGAGTTTGTCCATGAATACGGTAAGTCCTTCCCCGTCGACATCGTGCTGTTTTATCAGACGACCAATATCAGCAGAATCAAGGAGATGAACCTGAAGCGGATCGGCGGCAGCCTGTTTGTGGACGGTTCCTTCGGATCCAGGAACGCCGCGTTATTTTTTGAATACAACGACAAGCCCGGATGCATGGGCGAGCTGTTCTTTGACCAGGACGATCTTAACGCGTTCCTTGTGGACTGCTATAAGAACCGTCTGCAGACCGCGCTCCATACCATCGGCGGCAGAGCCATTGAAATGGCGCTGAACGCACACGAACACGCGCTGAACATCGTCGGAGAAATCGGCCTGAGGCACCGTCTGGAGCATGTGGAAATGCCGACGGCCGAACATATCAGCCGGTCAAAAAAACTGGGACTGATCTATTCCATGCAGCCGACCTATGAATACCTCTGGGGAGGTCCTTCCAAAATGTACGCCGAGCGGCTGGGAGAACACTATAAGACGACGAACCCGCTGAGAGAAATCGTCGAGGGCGGGATCACGGTATGCGGCGGCTCCGAGAGCGACGTCACGCAGCCGGACCCGCTGCTGGGGATCCATGCCGCGGTCAATCATCCGGTGAAAGAACACCGGATGGAAGTGATGGACGCCATCAGAATGTTTACGGTCAACGGCGCTTACGCCGTATTTGAGGATCAGAAAAAAGGCGGGCTGGAAACGGGGAAGCTGGCGGATATCGTCATATTGGACCATGATATCTTAACCACGCCGAAAGACCGGATCAAGGATATAAAAGTCAAAACCACCATAAAATCGGGCTGTATTTTATTCGATTCCGACAAACAGTGATTTGAGCGCCGTACGAACATTCGCCGAAGGCGAATCGCACATGGCGATTTAAATCGAACAAGTCGATTTGAATTGGAGCTGAAAATGAACGGGTTATGTGTTAATGTTCTGGGAAAGATTGAACTGAATCATAATGACGTCCGGATTGAAAACAAATTGAGCGCAAAGGGGATCGCCTTGATTTGCCTTCTCCTGCTGTCTTCGGGGAAGCATATCAGCCGCGACAAGCTGATCTCTTACTTATGGGCCGACAGCGATGAAGAGGCGGCGCGCTATAACCTGCGCTATAACCTCTGGAATATAAAAAAACTGATCCCCGCCGATCAGAACGGGGAAGAGCTCATCCTTACGGATAAGGACAGCTGCATCATCAACCCGAAGTATCATTTCCGGTCCGATCTGCTGCGGCTGAGAGAATTTGAGCATAAAAAGGAAGAAAGCTCCATAGAAGAACTGCTGGAACTGAAAAGCCTCTTCCGCGGAGACTTTCTGGAAGGCATCTATATTAAAAACAGTGATGAATTCAATGAAAAAATTATTTTTGAACGGATCCTCTGCCAGAACAAATACGTGGAAATCCTGAAAAGGATCGTCGACCGGTACCTGGCGGAAAAGCGTTATCAGGAGTGCATCCGGATTTTGAACGAGCTGATCGTGATCGAACCGTACAATGAAGAGTTTGCCTGTAAAATGATGAGCGTTTATATCGATTCGGGGCAGAGGGGAACTGCCATGACGTTCTACAAAAATTTTGAATCGACGCTCAGAAAGAATCTGAACATTTCTCCCTCAAAGGAGCTGAAGCTGCTCTACGGCGCCCTGCTGGAACAGCCGGCGGACGACAATAAAAAATGGGGTACGGGACGGGGGCTGCAAAAGCAGAATCTTAAGATGGATATCCAGGGCATAAAGGGCGTCGAGTATTACTGCATGGCGGAGATCCTGAAGAAAATCCTTCTCCGGGCGGACCGGAAATATATCTACGGATTGGAGAAGAGCTATATTGAGGATCTGAACCATATTTCCCGGGAAATGGGCATAGGCTATGAAAAAGTATGCGCTGAAAAATTGACGGCCTATCCGGAAGTGCCGCAGGTCAGGATCATAGAAGCGTTCCTGAAGTTTATGCGGCGCGTCGGTGAAATGTATCATCTGGATGTCGGGATTGCGAACGCCGGGGATCTGGATGAGGTCTCGAGAAAGGTCTTCCGTTACATGATAGAAACCCGTATGGAGGGGATCAGTTTCAGGAATGAGGAAGCGATTAAAAAATCGCCTGATCGGTAAAGTGGTCAGGCGATTTTTTTCGTTCAGATCTATTTGTTTTGCTCTGTTTTATTTCTCCTGCGACGCGGCCTTGTCGTTTATATTGGCGTTCAGGTAATCCTTATAATCAGGCGGAACCATATTGCCCTTCTTGTAGACGTAAATTCCGGCTCCGAAGTAAATCAGCATCATGGGAACTCCGATAAAGAAGGAGAATCTGTTATCCGGGCTGATCGCCGTGACGATCGCGATCAGGATCAGGAAGGCAAGCCCCAGGATCGTCGGGATCGGATAATATTTTGTCTTGAATTTCAGATTCTCGACTTTACCGCCGTTGTTCACAAGCCACTTGCGGAAATACAGATGAGACAGCAGGATGCCGAACCAGGTCAGCAGGGTATTGAATCCGGCGATGGATATGATCCATACAAACACTCGGTCGGGGGAAGCAAAGCTGGTGGCCAGCGAAACGAGCCCCATGGCCATCGTTACGATGATCGCGACGGAAGGCACTCCGCGCTTGTTTACACTGGCGAATACTTTTGGCGCCTTCCCTTCCTGTGACAGGGCCATCAGGATTCTGCTGGCGATATAGACCACCGAATTCGCACAGGAAGACAGAGAGGTCAGTATGACGACATTCATAATGACGGAAGCTGCCGTCAGGCCTGCCAGGGCGAATAATCCGGCGTAGCCGTTCTGCATGATGCTGACTTCCGTGTAAGGAACCACCAGGCTCATGATGGTTACCGAACCCACGTAGAAGAGCACGATCCGGAAAAATACGGTGTTGATCGCCAAGGGGACATTCTTTTCGGGATTTTCGGTTTCGCCTGCGGCTATGGTTACCGTTTCAACTCCCAGATAAGACCAGATGACTGCCGCGGCCACAAAGAATACCGACAGGAAACCGTTGGGGAAAAGCGCGTCGCCGGACCAGTTTGAGAAACCGATGGGGCCGCCCTGCCCGACAACGCCGGCGATCATTAAAATACCGGTGATCATGAAGATGACTATGGTGACTACCTTGATTCCCGCAAACCAGAATTCCGCCTCGCCGTAGGTGTTTACGGAAATCAGGTTCAGCGCCAGGATAACGCCTCCGATCACAAGACACCATATTACCGGATGGACGGCCGGGAAAAACTGATTCAGGATCATTGCGCCGGCTACGAGCTCGGCTCCGATGGAAATGGACGCGTTGACCCAGACGTTCCAGCCCACGGCGAAGCCGAAGATCGGATGGACAAACAAACCGGCAAAGGTTTGATAAGCTCCTGATGTCGGCAGGAAGGTGGACATTTCCCCGACGCCCTTCATTAAAACATAAACTAAAATACCGATCAGCAGATATGCCAATGGTCCGCCGAGCGCTCCCGCCTTCTGGATGTTATATCCCGAAGTAAGAAACAATCCTGTGCCTATGGTGCCGCCGATCGCGATCATCGTGATATGCCGGCGTTTCAGCGCGCGTTTTAATTTGTTCTCTTCCAAAATATGTAACCTCCTTTCAAAAAACAGACAATTTTGACAGACAGTATCCTTCAACGTTCAAAAGACAACTCGTCCGCCAGGCTGACTTATCCTGGGA
>DATMXY010000494.1:0-6171 GCA_035561275.1 Anaerovoracaceae bacterium
TTATTATACACATTACTCCAAATTTTGCACACTTGGTTTCAGGCTCTTACCCCCCCAATTATGGGTTCAGTGCCTTATGGGTTCAGTGCCTTATGGGTTCAGTGCCAAAATGCCTTCAGCCTTTTGAGAAAACAGCTTGCACGCCTACCTTATAGCGAAAAGATGATTTTTTTGTATAACCTCTGACGCGCATCCGCATAGCGGGTGGGTTTTTGTTTCTCACGCTCTGCGTGCTCAACAGGCTAGAAGCCTAAAGAAAAGGGTTTAAGGCGCTGCTCGCTTGCCTCAAACCCTCTTTTGGATGCTAAAATCCTCCGTTATCAATGGTCACTGGATTAGCGGAGCCTGTATATCCGCGATCATCGATTGCCAGATGATCCGGTCTGTCAGTTCTGCTGGAATTCCGGCTTCATGTATTGTGACAGATCAGCGTATGGGAATACAAAATCCTGGATGCCCGCCGCGTACGGGAAGTATTCATACCGCTGGAAATAGATCACCAGGCCCTTGTCAGTCAGGTAATAGCTTTGGTGGTCGGCAATGGAGACAAATTCCGCAATCTGGGCCTCCGCAAGCCCCCTTTCGACGATGGCGGCCTTGACGCCGGCGTTGATGTAGTCTACGTATCCCGAATCAGCGTTCATGAGATCGGCCAGCGTGTATTCCTTTCCGGTTTTCAGATCGAAGGTATGGGCGATCTGTCTGTCGCCGCCGTGGGCGCCGCCGTAATACTGATAGTCGCTGAGCACCAGGGACAGGAAGCCTCCCTGCTGGTATGTAATCTTATAATTGAAATAGGTTTCATATTTATTCGGGCTCTGATAGCCTTCTCTGTCCTTCAGTGCATCCTGCATTTCCTTCTGCGCCGTCGCTACATCTGCGAGGATGACGGCGTTGATCTGATCCGCGGCAGCCTGATTTGCCGCCGAGATCCGCGGGTATTGGATGGTGCTTGTGAGCCTGTCGTCCTCATATGTGGTTTTAATGTTTTCTGCAGTGATATTGGCTTGGGACCGTACCGACAGCTTATAGGTATTGGACGCCTGATCATAGGTCTCTGAAACGCCGAAGCAGGACGCAAGGATATCTGCGTCTATGTAAGTGCGACCGCTGACTGTGATGCATCCTCCTCCGATATAACCGAAATCGGGATATTGCCCGTTTACAAAGTAGCTGTGGCGGTCGTCGGTTACAATATTTGTTTTCGGTTCAATGCGTACCGTTTTATCCTCGCTCTTTACAGTAACGGACAAGTCTTGCGGGGACCACTCCACCGTATATCCGAGGGCCTCGCAGACAGAGCGCAGTGGTAAAAACAAGGTCCCTTCGCTTTCCAGGGCGGCATTGTTCAACACCTTCCCCTCAAGGCTGACATAGACCGTTTTGATGGAAACGGCATAACTGGCTGCGCTCATGGAGAGGATTACCATCAGGATGATCAGTACGGTGACGAAAATCCGGACTTTGAACCCCGGCGTGACTTTGTGTGTCGTTCCATTGCTGCCATTTGATATCAGTTCACTTTCCATCTCAGTTTATCCCTTTCATAATATCAAAATAAAGCCCTTCATCGGAGTAATCCGGTATCGTCCCCAGGCGCCAGAAAGAAGCGCCCGTGACCCCGAACAGTTTTGCCAGCGCCAGCTTGTCGTTTACGCTTCGTTCATCCTCGTACCAAAGGAAAATATCTTTCCCTTCTTCCGTGGTATATTCGATATAGGGGTTGCGGTAAACCTCCGAATATCCCATTGCGGCTCCGCCCTTCAGGCGATCGTAGATCGTTGCGGTGGCCGGACTTACCGACGCAGTGGAAGCCAGCTTTCCGTTTTCAAGCTCCCAGCCGACACTGGAGAAGCTGATGGCAAGCGCAACCTTCGAAAGATCCCGGACTCCGGTATTTTCATCGGTGATCCCCCGCAGCCCATAGTACACGCTTGCAATGGGCGTAACCGGCGTATTCCTGTAATATTCCGAGTTCAGCAGATTGGCCGGCATGGTCGTTTCATTGTAATCGTGCGCCATAAGGATGACCTTGTCTGCAAGGTCCCCAATGGCGCGGTAATCATATGCGTTAAAATATTGTCCGTCGGGAGCGACAGGCGGAACGGTTACGTACAGGGTTTTCCCAAGAGGCTTCAGGGCTGCCGACAATTCTGCCAGAAACGAGCTGAACCCTTGCTTAAGCGCATCGCCCTTCATTCCCTCAAAGTCGATGGTAACGCCGCTGTACGGATTATAGCCTATGGTATTGTAATTCACCGTCAGTTCGTTGACGATGGCGCTTACCGCTTTCGTCCTCTGCGTGCTGTCCAGCAGAATCGCGGAACATACGTCTACGCTGCCGCCAGCCGCGTCCGCAGCCTTGGCCGAGGTATCCATATAAACGCTCAGGTGGGCCTTGATTTGATTCTCTTCAAAATAGGAGACAGCATCCTCATAGCCCTGAGGAATGTTGTATTCATTATTCTCGGCGGACGTCGTATTCAGATAGGCTCCCTGATCTGCGTTCCAGTTCATCCGGCTCCAGCCCAGGGATATCGCATCCATATCCTTTGCCAGTTCTTTCTGGCCATAGGAAGAAATCGCGTAAAATCCGTGGACCCAATCGGTCTCATCGATGTATTTTCCATAAACCCTGATCAGCATGGCCGCGGCTTCCTCCCGCTTTGCCGTCTGCGCCGGGGCAAAAGTAGTCGGCGTGATTCCGTTCGTCATCCCGATGTCGCTGGCGATGGCGATATACCCCGCATTGCCCGCCACGTCGGTAAAGGGGCTTCCGAAAGCGGCGACGGATTGGGCCAGCGTATTGTAACCAAGGCCCCTCACCAGCATGACCGCCATTTCTTCCCGGGTGATCGGCACGTTTGGCTGGAATGTCCCCGTGCCGTCGACAACGTTGTGTGCCAGGGCCGTTTCAACACTTGTATAATACCAGTCGCCTTCAGCCACATCGGAAAAGGCCGGCGCGGCGAGACTTGCCGGCTCCCAGCCGAACATTCTGCACAATATGGTAATAAACTCGGCTTTTGTAATGCTCTTTCCAAAGCCGAAGGTTCCGTCTCCCGGGCCCTGCATCAGTCCGTACGCGCCTGCCGCGTTCACTGCGTCCACAGCCCATTGGTACGCCGGATCCGAAGGCATATCGGCGTAGCTGACTGTCTCCGCTGCCGTCATTGCAGCCGCCGCGGCTGAATTGCCGGTATCGCCGCCCCCTGCCGCAGCAGCCGTAGCCGGCGTCGCCGCAATCAGCATACTGACTGATAAAATTAAACTGATCCATTTCTTTTTCATTGGTCATCCCCCTGTTTGAATTTATTGTGTTTCTATTATATCATATCGGGTCGGCACACGCGCCATCTGAAAAAAATAAAAACCTATTTATCCTTATGGTATTTTATGGGTAATAACAAATGGCCGCCCGCTGTCTGTGCGACAGGGGCGGTCCAACAAACCGAAGGGCGGCCGACTTAATATTTGTCAAGTCCCCCATCGCTGAATAAGATCTGGGGGTTTGAATCATGCAAGAGCTTCATCCCATTGCTAAGCCTGAATTTGCCAACCATCTCCTTGAGCATCTCCGCCTGGCCCGTAAGCTCCTCGCTGGCTGCCGCGCTTTCCTCCGCCGTTGCGGAGTTGTTCTGAACAACCTGAGACACCAGCTCGATTCCTTTATTGACCTGGGCGATTCCCGACGCCTGCTCATTGGAGGCCGACGCGATACTGCCCACCAGATCCGCCGCTTTTTCGACGCCCGCAACGATTTCATTCAGGGCGGAGGCCGTTTCATCGGCAATTTTCGTCCCGACCTGGACCTTGTCGATGGAACCTTCGATCAGGGCCGTTGTCTCCTTGGCTGCGTCCGCGCTTCTCGCCGCCAGGTTTCTCACCTCTTCCGCCACCACGGCAAAGCCTTTCCCGTGCTGTCCGGCCCGGGCTGCTTCTACGGCGGCGTTCAGGGCCAGAATGTTGGTCTGGAACGCGATGTCGTCAATGACCTTTATAATTTTAGAGATATTGGTGGAGGATTCGCTGATGGCCACCATGGAGCTGACCATCTCTTTCATCTGATTATTTCCCTGAATCGCGTTGTCTTTTGCGGCTGTCGCCAGCTCATTTGCCTGATTCGCATGAACGGCGTTCTGTTTCGTCTGGGATGCGATCTCCGAGATGGAAGCAGTCAGCTCCTCGATGGAACTCGCCTGCTCCGTCGATCCCTGTGAAAGCGTCTGGCTCCCGTCGGATACCTGTCTTGCCCCGGAAGCGACCTGCTCCGCGGCGGCGCTGATGTCTCCCATAATCTGGCTCATCGTTACGATGATATTGTTCAGCGACTTTTTAATTTCGATAAAGTCTCCCTTATACTCTCCCGTGATGGACAGATTCAGATTCCCGTTTGCCATTTCGGTCAGCGTCCCGCTGATCTCGCCGACATAGTTCAGCAGATTTTCAATCGTTTCATTCACTGAGTTTTTCAGCTCCGCGTGATCGCCCTTGTAATCGCCTTTCATTTTTATATGCAGATTGCCGCCGGCCATTTCCTTCATTACCGCGGAGGCCTCTTCAATCGGCTCGATGATTGCGTCCAGGGTTGAATTGATCCCTTTGACGACATTTGCATACTCTCCCTGGAATTTGGCCGCATCCCCGCGTGCGTCCAGCCTGCCTTCCACCGCAGCGTCCGACAGCATCGTAGTTTCGTCAACCAGCGCCTTTATATTTTCAAACATTTTGATCATGGCAGGTACCAGGGTATCGTTTTCGCTTCTCCTGCCGATCGCTTTCAGGCGGTCTATATCCCGGAAATCTCCTGCCTGGATGCATTCAAAGGTCTCGATCATTCGGGTGATCCTGCCGATCACACCGTTGATGCCATCCGATATTTCTGCGTATATCCCCGAATACCCGCTCTTTGCAACGCCTGTATAGTCGTTATCGGTCATTCTCTTCAGGATATCTTTCCCCTCGACCAGACCTTCAAGGCCGACGATGCAGGCATTGATGCTTTCCTTGATATGATTGAATTCTCCGTAATAGGGATCGGTGATCACGGGCGGAATCTCACCGTGCCCTATTTGATCGATGGAATCCGCCATTACGTTGATTGGTGCAACAAACGCGTCGATCACGCGGTTGACACCCAGAACCAGAGCGCCCCAGTCTCCCGCGAATTGATCGGCGTCGCCTTTACAGGCGCTTATTCTGCCTTCCTGCACCGCCTGTATCATTCCGTTGAACTCTCCGAGAACTCCGTTTATCGCTGCGATACAGGAATTCAGATTATTCTTGATTTCGTTAAAATCTCCTCGATATTCCCCGGTGATCATTTCGGGAATATCGCCTCTGCTGATTTTGTCGACGTATTCCGCCGCCGTCTTCAGGGGGCTGGTCACAGAGTCCAGGATATGATTTACCCCTTCCATGATCTCCCTGTATCCGCCTTTAAACTGATCCGTCCCGGCCCTTGCGGAGAGATTTCCGGCGACGGCGTCCCCGGCCAGCGCCTGCGCTTCCGATACCAGTTTTCTCAGCTCTTCCGCGACCTTTTTCATGCTCAGGGACAGAATATCCTCCTCTGATCTTGGCGTTATCTCGGCGGATAGATCTCCCCCGGCGATTTGCCTTGCGAACTCGGCCTGCTGCCTGGTAGTCTCCACTATTTTCCGGAATGCCCCGGCCAGTTGGCCCACTTCATCATCAGTGACCTGAACGATATCTACATTTGTATTGCCTAGGGCAAGCTTCTCCGATATCCCGGTCAGCATGACGATCGGCCCGGAGATTTTCCTGCCGAATAGAAAAGCGGCGGCGCTTGCCAGGATGATAATTACGGCCGCCGTGAAAGCAAGCTCCAATAGCAGACCTTGCAGGTTACCTTCGTTTATTGCCTGAGCGCTTTGGCCTGATAAATTTATAAGATTATAAACAAATATTCCGCCAAGGCCGACAATCGATATAACAGTGATTATTATTGTGAGCATCGTGATTTTTGTACTTATTTTTTTCATTTTGTCCCCCTCCATATTTTTGTTTGCCGCTTTTTCCATTTTCCTCCATTATTTGCGGTGTTTATTCTTTTGATTTCGGCCGGTTCTTCTTCATCTTTAGATTTACGCGATAATTTGATTATTTTTTTTTATTTTCCTGTTGACATTCTACCTTAATTGTATTATT
>DATMXY010000495.1:0-14726 GCA_035561275.1 Anaerovoracaceae bacterium
GAAGTAAACAGAAACCGCTACTGTTGATCCGAGGTTTCTATTTCCGCCGGATCCGGAATCTCAAGCATCGCATACCATTCTTCGGCGCCCTGATACAAATCCAGGAAAGTCGGATCGAATTTTCCCCTGAAGGAAGGAGCGGCAATGGCGCCATAGGTCTTATAAAGCAGGCAGTAATAAGGAAGGTCGGCGTTCAGGATCTCCCGGATCTGGGTATAAACATCCTGACGTTCCGTTTTGGTTATGCCGGATTCCATTCTGTCCAGTAGTGTGTCCAGGGCGATGTTGGAATAGCCGATGGGATTCGCGTAATTGGTATGGAGCAGGAACCGCAGGTCGTAATTTTCCTTGATCTGATAGCCGCCGATGTAAAGATCGAAATAACCGGCAGCCATATCGGCCTGGTATCCGGCCCAATCTTTGGCCGTGATCGTGGTCCTGATCAGCAGCTGGTCGAGACCTGCCTTGATGATTTGTGCCGCCGCGGTTCTTGAAGCATCCTCGGAATTCACCAGGATATTGACATTAACCGTCTGGTTGGCCGCATTCTCCAGCAGGCCGTCGCCGTTCCGGTCGAAATACCCTGCCTCTCTCAACAATCCCTTTGCCTTCTCAATGTCATACAGGTTATTTGTTTTTTCGCTGTCATTGCCCAGAAAATCCGGGAAATAGATATTGTCGTTCTGAATACCGTTTCTGTAGTAGGCGCTCTCGATGATCTCTTCCGTATCAATGGCAGCGGCAATGGCTTTCCTAAGCTTTGCGTCCCGCAATACCGGATTTTTAAAATTAAAACCAATGAGTTCCACTTCGTTGGATGGAAAATTTACAACATTGACTTCCTTATTGGCATAAATGGTGTCCCGGTCGATATCCTTGGAAAAAGTCAATGTGATATTGTTGACGTCCATCATATTGACGGCGTCCCGTTTTTGGGGGATGATTGAAAAGTTCAGACTATTGGCGGGAACCGTACCGCTGTGGTAATTTTCATTTCCTTTTAAAATGATATGGGACAGCTCGTTGTAATCCGCCACCCGGTAAGGTCCGCTTCCAATGGGAATAAACGCCGGATCCGGCTTCTTTACGGCATCCGCGTTTTTAAACTGGTGCGCCGGTATAATGGGAAATGTGAAATTGCTCAGCGAGATGTTCTGCAGGTTATTGAAAAAGATCGTGATCCGATAGGGATCACCGCTGTCAAGCTTTGTGCTCTTCACATTGCTGATATTGACGCCGTAAAGCGTGCTGTTGGAAACCGCGGCGCCGGCGATGGCGTCTATCGTAAATTTTACGTCCTCAGCGGTCAGTTCTTCGCCATCCTGCCATTTGATCCCCTTTTTCAGGGATATGGTGACGGAAGCGCCGTCCGCGGCATAGGTATAGCTGTCGGCCAGAACGTTGGTCAACTCCAGGTTATTGTCAAAGGAAAACAGGCTCTCATAAATGAGCTTATCCACATAATAAGCGTCCTCATCCTTTGTGGTGATGGGGTTGAGGGTTCTGATCTTCTCGATGGGGATGTAGATTTCATCGGTCCGAACGGTGTCTTTCTCCTTTTCCGTCGTGCCTCCACTGAGAAAGTTTGTCGTTTGCTCACAGCCTGTCAGGCCGGATATGCTTATGATAAGAATTGCCGCAATTGCAATCAGTTTTTTTGCCATTTCCTGTTCTCCGACGTTATTTTATTTTTTCCAGCAGCCGGTCGATCTGCCGATAGAGCGTTTCCTGGTCCCCGGTATTATCCAGGATCACATCGGCGCGCCGGTTTTTTTCGCCCCGCGCCATCTGGTTATTGATCCTCATGAGGATCTCTTCCCGTTCCAGGCCGTCCCGCTCCATAATCCGCTTGATCCGGGTTTCCTCGTCCGTGTCGATGACCCAGACTTCTCCGACGCTTTTCTCCAGGCCGGTTTCAAACAACAGCGGCGCATCGATAAAAATCACTTTATATTTTAAAATGGCTCCCGGTTCGCTGCTGCCGACCGCGACAGTATCAGCCTCCTCACGGTACCTGAGGATACGCTCATGGATCAATTCCAAAATCTCCGCATGCATCAGGGCGTCCAGAGTTTTCCGCTTTTCAGGATCGGCAAAAACAATTTCCCCGAGCTTTTTTCTGTCCAGGCTTCCGTCTTCGCTGATGATCCCGTCCCCATAGGCGGCGGCGAGCCGGATCAGCATTTCCGAGCCGGGAAGAACGATTTCCCGGGCAATCTTGTCTGCGTCAAGGACATGAAAACCCCTTGCTGTGAGATAGTCGGTAACCGTTGATTTCCCCGAGCCGATGCCTCCGGTCAATCCGATGATTTTCATTTAATGTTCCTCCGTCATTTCAGATCATACCAGTTATTTCCCGACGATACTTCGCAGGTCGCGGCCACGCTCAGTTTCACCGCCTGTTCCATATTGTCCTTCAGCAGCTTTTTGATCTTTTCAACTTCAGACTTATGGGTCTGTATGATCAGTTCGTCGTGGACCTGCAGGATCAGCTTTGACTTTGTCTTTTCCCGGCTCAGTTCCTGATAGACCTTCAGCATTGCCAGCTTCATGATGTCGGCGGCGCTTCCCTGGATCGGACTGTTCATGGCAAGCCGTTCGCCAAGCTGGCGGACCATATAGTTGCTCGCGTTGATTTCGTGTATGATCCTTTTTCGTTTCATAATGGTGGTCACATAGCCCTTTTCCCTGCAGCTTGCGACGACTCCGTCCAGAAATTCCTTGACCTTCGTATATTTTTTAAAATATTCTCCGATATAGCTTTCCGCTTCTTTCCGCGTTATATTCAGTTCAGTGGACAGGCCGAACCCGCTCATCCCGTAAATAACGCCGAAGTTGACCGCTTTGGCGTTGCTTCTCTGCAGCGGCGTAACCTGGTCCTCCGGCACCCCGAACACCCTGGAAGCCGTGATCCTGTGGATATCGTCCCCGTTGTTGAAGGCGTCGATCAGGAGCGGATCCTGGGACAAGTGCGCCAGGATTCGAAGCTCTATCTGTGAGTAATCCGCGCTGACCAGCACGTAATCCCCGTTTTCCGGGACAAAAGCCTTTCTCAGCTTCCTTCCCAGCTCCTGCCGTATGGGAATGTTCTGCAGGTTCGGCTCGGTGCAGCTGATACGCCCCGTGGCGGCCACGGTCTGCTGAAAATGGGCGTGGATCTTGCCGTCTTGATGGATCAGGGGCAGCAGCCCCTCGATATAGGTGCTCTTCAGCTTGGAATACATGCGGAACTCCAGGATAAGGCTGACGATCTCATAATCGTCCCGCAGTTTTTCCAGGATTTCGATCCCTGTGGCATAGCCGGTTTTCGTCTTCTTGGCGAAGGGCAGCCCCAGCTTTTCAAACAATATAATGCCCAGCTGCTGGGGGGAATTGATATTGAATTCTTCTCCCGCAAGCCTGTAGATCGCGGTAGTCAGCTCATTTATTTTTTCGCTTATGGTGACGCCGGCGTCCAGGAGTTCTTTTCTGTCGACGGCAAAGCCGTAACACTCCATGGAGGCAAGCACTTCGATCAGCGGCAGTTCCACCTCGTAAAAGAGTGTTTCCAGGTCTTCGCGAATTAAATTATGATTTAACACATTTATTAATTTTTCAGTGGACACGCACCATTTTGTGCCGTAATCCATATAGTTCTGCTCAGTCTGGGCTAAAAATCCGATCTGGCCGTGATTTGCAAGAAAACCGGCCTCCTCTTCCATATCTTCGTGGAAGTATTCCAGCATCAAGGATTTCATGCCGTAATCGCTCCTGGAAGGATCGATGAGATACTGGGCAATGACCGTATCGAATTCCGTATGGAATATGTATCCGGATTTTTCATCGGACGGCAGCCCGGAAAAGCCGTTGGCCAGCAGGGCATAATAATCCTCTTTCAGGTTGTGGCCGGAGATCCTGATCCCTTCCCTGGTAATAATTTCGGTGAGAAGCGGCAATAAACCGGTGTCCTCAGTCTTGATAAAGTAGCTTGCATTGGTTGACAAAATATTTATTCCGTAAATCTCAGGGATACCCCTGTGGTTCCGGTCATTAAAAACCTTTAATAGGATGGTCTGGTCCTCTTTCAGGTCTTCCCGGAGTACATCCAGCTCGTTTTCCCGGGAAATCAATACCTTTTTCAGTTCCGACCTGTCCCTGGCTTCCTCGATGCGGCGGCTGCCGGCATAGCTCCCTGTGAGGCTGTAATCGGCAAGTTCGATAACAGAGGCGGGTTCGCTTGCTGCAGTTTGACTTGCTTCCGCCTGACCGCCGGATGTTCTCTGCACCTGGAGTTTTTTCAGGAAGCTGTTGAATTCCAGTTTGATATACAGATCGATGAGGACGTCGTAATCCGGCTCCTCGACCTTGAATTCCGCAAAATCGATATCGATGGGGACCTCCGTATTGATGGTCGCCAGCCGCCTGCTCATAATTGCAAGCTGTGCGTTTTCTTCAATTTTATTCCTCAGAGACGCGCTTGCGATCTCGTCGGTGCTGGCGATCAGGTTCGCGACGCTCCCGAAATCTTGTATAAGCTTGAGCGCAGTCTTCTCCCCGACCCCCGGTATCCCCGGAATGTTGTCGGAAGAGTCCCCCATTAGGCCCTTGAAATCGATGAACTGTTCCGGAGAGAATCCGTATTTTTCGTACATGGCAGCTTCGTCGTAAAGTTCAAATTCGGAGATGCCCTTTTTTGTGATCAGCACCCTGGTCTTTTCGGTAGCCAGCTGAAGCTCGTCCTTGTCGCCGGAAATGATCAGCGGTTCAAAGCCCTCCGCTTCCGCTTTTTTGACCACGGTACCGATGATATCGTCGGCTTCGAAGCCGTCGATTTCCAGCATTTTTACTTTCATCGCCGTCAGGACGTCCTTCAGCAGAGGAAGCTGCATGGCAAGCTCGGGGGGCATTCCTTTTCTGGTCGCTTTATATTCGGCATATTCCAGATGCCGGAAGGTCGGGGCTTTTCTGTCAAAGGCCACCGCGATGTAGTCCGGCTGGTAGTCTGTTTTGATTTTATTCAGCATATTAAGAAAACCGTACACTCCATGAGTGTACAGTCCGCTTTTTGTGATCATAGGTCTTTGCAGGGCGTAATAGGCCCGATTAATCAAACTGTTTCCGTCGATGATTATTAACTTCATTTTTATAACCCCATAAATTCGTTGGAATAAATTGTTTCGAGTTTCCCGTCCTTTCCTATGATCAAGATTTCCTCGTTATAAGTATTGCCGTCTTTCCCATAGAATATAAACACCCGGAACTGCCACTGGCCGTCCGCAGTATATTCGGTGCTCAGAATCTGATAATCGAAGTCCTTCAGCTTATCTTTCAAAAGATCGTTGTAGTATTCCTCTAAGGAGGCCTGCCTTTCCACGCCTGAGGATGTCAGGGAACGGCTGGTATCATAGGTAAAAGGAACAGCGTCTGCCCCGTTCGCGGCTTCCCCTTCCGTAGCCGGTTTCTGTATCGCATCGGGTGCGGGCGCCGTTTCAGGTCCCGCTGCCGGGGATTCCCGGGGCGCCGAAGCGGCGTTTTCTGATGCACGTTCCTTGGCTTTCGCCGATTCCGTACTGCCGGAATCGGCGGTCCCTGAAGCCTTGGACATCGGCTTCAAACCTTGAGCTTGCTCCTCCGGTGCAGCGGAACTGTCACCCTGTGCTCTGATTTCATCCGTCATCCGTTCCGCTTCTTCCGTCAGAGCCTTTATTTGCGCGTCCAGCTTGTTATTCCCCGCCACATCCGTATCTTCGTTGGAGTCGGCGGCGCCATTGGCGATACCGGCTTTTCCGCCATAAATATCATCAGCCGCTTCCGGCTGCGCGGCTCCGGTCTGGTCATTTGCCGCGAGTTGATTCGGCAGGACTCCCAGAATATCATTGTATAAAGCAAAGGATACCACGCCGACGGCAAATACGGCGGCAACCGAAGTGATGATGCGCCACCTGTTCTTTTTCGAAGGCTTTCCGAGGATCCCCGCTTCGATCATATTCCGCTTTTCTTCTTTCAGGGCGTTTTTCAGCCTGAAATTGAAGGCTTCGGGCACGGGAACCAACTCGGCCTGCGCAAGCAGGTCAAGCACTTCTTTTATTTCATTATATTCTTTTTCGCAGTCGCCGCAAGCAGAAAGATGCTCTTCAACTTCCTTTGTTTCGCCTTCATCAAGCATATTGTCGATGTAAAGCGAGAGCAGCTCTCTAACCTTCTTACATTTCATTGGGGCTTACCTCTTGCTTGTTAATTTGCGTAATGCTGTGTTTAATTTAGCGTAATAGCGTAATGCTGTGTTTAAATTTCTTATATTATTTAGACGATTCCGAATCACTTTTGTTCCAGTAAAATCTCCCGCAGTCTCAGCCTTGATCTGTTTATCCTTGATTTTACAGTGCCGATGGAACAGCTGAGGATCCCGCTGATCTCCTCATAGGAAAATCCGTGGATATCACGGAGGACAATGATTTCCTTCTGCTCGTGGTTCAATCTTTCCAGACACGATATAATATGCTCTGTCTTTGTCTTTTTGTCGAAGACCTCTTCGGGGGAACCGGAAAGATCCGGGATTTCAATGATCGTATCTTTTTCATCCTCGGTTTTGAAGATGCTGTCGGTGATTTTTTGATTGCTGTTCTTCCTGAGCATGTCGTTGCAGGTGTTGACTACAATGCGGTAAACCCAGGTGTCGAACCGGCTGTCTTCCTTAAAGGAGCCAAGATGCCTGAAAATTTTTATAAAGCTTTCCTGGAGGGCGTCCATGGCGTCGTCCTCGTTTTTCAGGTAACGTAGGGCTATGTTGTACGCTTTGCTCTGGCAACTCAAAATGAGAGACTCCAAGCTGCGCTCGTCCCCCATTTTTGCTTTCTGTATCAGTTGCTTCTCTCTCAGATCAGACGCCATCCCCATACCCTTTTCAAATCGCCTTGTTCAAAGGAGCCGTAAGCATGATATTGATTCTACCTTGCGGCAGCATCGTTTTGCGGCCCTGCCGCGATATCATCAGTCGAATTATTATAACATAGCGGCTGCCGTACAAGCCACCCTTTTCTAAACCATTATCCTGTTTTCAGCAAAATATTACAGGAAATCATGACCCGCCGGCACAGCCCTTTATGAAGTCCAAATCCTCGGCACTCGATTGAGCAGATTGATGCTGAGTTCTTTATAGATTTGAAATTCTTTATTTCCCGGATCGATCTGCAATACAAATGAGATCCTTCCGATAAGCCCCTTCAGTTCCTTCACCAACTGCACCGTTTTATCTGCACCGTCGGGCGCGTCCGCCAGAACCCCCTTCCTCCGCAGATGCTCTTCCAGTCCGTACTTGCCGATATAGTGGATATCCTGCCGGATCTCTCTTCGGTATTTTCTGTCCGCCTGCGGACGCTGGTTCACCACCACGCCCGTTATTTTCTGCTGCCTGCCGCTGCCCGCTATAACAATCTTGTCTTCGTTAAGGACATAACCGTTCCGCGCCAGCAATTTTCTGATCAATGCAATCAATGCGGAAGGCCGAAAATCCCCTGAAAAAATCATATCGTCGGAATAGCGCGTATAACGGATCTCATGCTTCCTGCAATAGGAAGCGATGATTTTATCCAGAGGAAAAAATACCATATTGGACAGCGCCGGACTTGTCGGCGCTCCCTGAGGCAGCGCTCCGTTCAGGGTACAGGCCTTGGCAATAAACCAGCTCATCTCGCTGTTGTAATGCTTCGCCTTCCGGTCCTCCCGCGCACCGGACCTGCCGTCCGGACCTGCAAGGGGAGAACGCCGCAGCGCCTCGTCAACGGCACGAAAAACCTTCGGAAATGTAATGCTTCCAAAGAAATTTTCAATATCGAGTTTCACGATCATCCTGCTGCCTGTATGCTGCAGCGCATGGTCAAGAAGCGTTCTTCCTTTTACATACGCAGCCGCGCAGGAGGATATTTCCGCATACTGAAAATAAGGCAGAAGCGCGCGCTGCAGCCGCTTCAGCCTGTTGTTCGGCGCCTGTAAAATACGCACTCCTCCGTTCTTTTTCCTCAAAGGGATTTGCGTATAGCACCTTTTTTCCTTAAGCGCTTCATCCGTATATCGAAATAAGCGGTATGTATCCACAGGCTCGAGGGATTCAAGAAATTCTCTCAATGTACAAATCATAGTTTTTCGGTTCTTTCCTAAATCAGCTTGTCAGATTGATAAAACGAATAACGAAAGCGATACAAAAAACTCTCGAAAATTCACCCGCAGCCGTGCCCGAGCGCAGCGCCCTACATGAAATGTAGTGAAGCACGGCGAGGATTGAATTTGTCCGGCTGCCGCAGGCAAGCGCGGCAAAATTCGGCTTGACGGGCGTCGACTCAACGCCCGCTTACAGAAGCTCTGTAATATACGCTATCGCTTTCGTTATTCATAAATAGCATATCACATTTGGAGCGATTGAAAAAGTTGGAAATTTTACTAAAAACGCGGCCTTCGCTCCTATTTAGGTGCATTCAGGAATTCCTCATGGATTTCGGCAAACAGCACCGGATCCGTCATGACCCGGAATGCCGTGAGTGCAAGCGCCGCCACAGTGTTGCGCATCTGCTCCTTTGCATAGTCTGTCAGGGTGGCTTCGCCAAGCTCCCGCGTATGTCCCGGGATGCCCCTGTCATTGGTGACGTCAAAGTATGGGTGGATCGTGGGGCATACATGACTCACCTGGCCAACGTCGCTGGAACCCATATTCTCACGCGGTTGATCCGGCTCTATGGCGGCATCCAGCGCATTGATCCCCTCCCAGGGCTCCGCCGCCGCATGGGCTGTTTTTCCGTTGAACTCAAACTGAACCGGCATAAGCGCAAGAGAGGCTCCGCTGCTCGCATACCTGGAAGCGGGATGCGCGCTCATGGCAATATCGACATCGTCGAATTCACCTTCTTCTGCATAGGTTACCTTGGCGCCGCTGGTTTCTTCGGCAGGCGTGCCAAATACAATCACCCTGCCCCCCACCTCGTCAATGATCTCCTTGAGGACAATGCCGGCTCCTGTGCTTGCGGCGCCCAGAATGTTATGGCCACAGCCGTGGCCAATACCGGGCAGCGCATCGTATTTCGCCATATACGCCACGGTCAGTCCGCTTTTGCCGCTGTCGTAAACGGCTTTGAAGCCTGTTTCGATTCCGCACGGCTTTTCCTGGATATGAAAACCGTACTTTCTTAACAATTCCGTATGCCAGGAGCACGCTTTATACTCCTGGTAACCCAGTTCGGGCGAGTGATAGATCCTTAAACTGAGCTCGTCAAGCTCTGAACCGATCTGACTTGTCAACATGCATATCCTGTCCTTCATATGGGTGCTACCTTTCTAATTGAGAGTTTTTAATAAAAATCTGAGGCGGCCTTCAAGCCATAAGCCGGCTCCGCCATCCTGACCGCGCGGTTGATCGCCCGCGCCATAACGTCAGCCGCAAGGGCGCCCGCTGCGTCCGGCATTGCTTCAACTTCTCCCGTGGCCATGACAAAGATGGTATCGCCGTCAGCCATGGTATGCACCGGCCTGATTGCCCTGGCAAAGCCGTTGTGGGCAATGGATGCGATTTTGTTGGCCTGGGTCTTAGTCAATTTTGCGTTGGTTACGATACAGCCGATGGTCGTATTCCCGCTGAAGACGTTTTTATCTTCGTCATATTGGGCGTACATGGCTTCTTCCGTATTGGAAAGCCCCGTATTGTCCTCATTGAGCAGTCCCGCGATCCGCTTTCCCGTATCCGCGTCGACGACGTCGCCCAGGGCGTTGACAGCCACAATGGCTGCCACCTGCAGCGCTCCGACCTGCACGGCATAGGTCCCAAGCCCGCTTTTCATCATATGGGCGATTCCCTGGAACTTCCCTACGGTCGCTCCGGTCCCTGCTCCCGCGTTGCCTTCCGCCACCGGTCCGCTGCCCGCATTTTTGCAGGCTTCATAGCCCATAGCCTTATCCGGTCTGCATTTCGGGTCGCCGACGACGAGGTCGAAGAGCGAAGCGCCGCAAACAATAGGAACGACGCCAACGCCTACGTCAAAGCCAACGTTCTTCTCTTCCAGAAACGCCATAGCGCCTGAACCTGCGTCAAGGCCGTAGGCGCTTCCGCCGCTGAGCATCACCGCATGGATCTGCTCCACCATATTGACCGGTTTCAGCAGTTCCGTCTCACGGGAAGCCGGACCGCCGCCTCTGACGTCGACGCCGGCCCAGGCGCCTTTTTCACAAAGGATCACGGTGCAGCCTGTGGCGCCCTCGAAATCCTGCGCATGGCCCACCTTGATCCCGTCGATATCCGTAATCTTAATTTCCTTCATATCGATTCCTCCATCCCGTATATTTCTCACAGTTGAACACTCCCGCTGCGCCGCTTCCGATGAATAAAAACACTGGACAGAACAGATGCAGCAATCTGTCCTGTCCATTATACAGTTTTTTCTTCCTTTTTTCAAATCGCTCTATTCATTTGAAATGCCATACGATTTGCCAATCAGGCAAATGATTGCACATCCCTCAAATAAACGATACGCCGGGCAGGCTACATGGCGCTCATGCCCTGAATCGCCTGGATCAGCGCGATGATTACTCCTACAACGGCTTCGCCTCCCAGCAAACCGGAAGCGATGATCATTCCCGCGCCTTTCTTGTCCCATTCGGGAGCGGCTCTTTCAACGATGAATTTCAACGCGCCTCCCAGGAACGCGGTGGCCGACAGATAGAATGGAAGGTATACGCCGAGCCCGAGGGTCATGACCGGGAAGTTGATGCAATAGAGCACGCAGCCGAGAACAAGGCCGATAAGGAAAGACGTCATATGGGGAATCCCGCCGACCATGGCGGCGACGGCGCCGGCCTGGGGAGCCACAAACATTTCCGGATTTCCGAATGCCGTGGGGCCGTAAGCGGTAAGAATGACATAAAATACGCCTACCGTTACAAAAGCGCCGACGATTCCGCCGATACTTTCGCCGATCCACTGAGCCTTCGGATCGGAATGGAGAATATAGCCCGATTTAAAGTCGTTCATCACGTCGCCGGCCAAACCGCAGGCAATGGCGACGACAGCGGCAACCAGGAAGGCTTCCGTCTGTCCGATGGCGGAAACCGCTTTCGCTGCCAGCAAAACGATAATTCCGAAGACCTCCATGGGATTGATTCCGGTCTGGCCCGTGATCTGCGCCGACATGGAAGTCGCAAGCCATACGCCGATAATGGTAACGATGCTTGAAACCACGCCCATGTCGCATACGATGGTAAAGATGAAAGCGAGCACGACCATGACGATGGGAGCCCATCTAAGGTTGATGAAGCTATTTGACATGGCTCCCTTGCTGAACATCGGCCCGAAGATCTCTTTGGCCTTCGGAATGATTCCTTTGACGATGATCCCCACGCCGGTCCCTACCATGAGGCCGATCCCGAGAGAGGACTTGATCGCGGAGGCAGCGGCAGCATCCCACCATCCCGCGTTGGTCCCGCCGAGCACGATGCCGAAATCGCCTATAATGGCACCAATGAACCAAACGCCGATAAAGAGCGGCCCGATGATGTATCCTACCGCGACGAGCATCGGAGACAGCCAGATACCGGCATAAATGCCCCTCCCGGCAAGCGCGCCGTTCATAATGGTGGCGGGAATTGCGGCGAACCAGTCTCTGAAGACGGTGAATACCGCCGCAACGCCCAAAGATGAGAATAAAGTGATGGATTTTTTTCCGCCTTCATCCCCGACGATGAGGGTTTCGGCTGCCGCCTGGCCCATAGGATAAGGCAGTTCTTTCGTTACAACAAAGTATTTTCTGATAAGTGCCGTAAAAATCAGTCCAAGGATCACACCGCCGAATACCACCGCAAAAAGCGCTGTCATGGACAGCTCCGCCGCCGGATCCAGTATGTAAATCCCCGGAATGGTGAAGGCAAGCCCTCCGGCAGTCATTGCGCCGGCAGACATTGCCGTGTGGGTCACGTTGATCTCATTGATGTTCGTGTTGCCCAACAGTTTCAGACAGAACATGGATACCAGCGCCACAAAGATGATCGGCCATGGCAGCGCACCCAGCTTTAATGCCACGTACATCGAGCTCATCGTCAGGATGGCCGCGCCGATGGCGCCGATGACCATCCCCCGGATGGTAAACTGTTCCCGGAAAGACTTGGCGTAGGTTACGCCCTTTTGAGTTGAAGTAGAAACATCTGACATAAAGTACCCTCCTTTATAAAATTGTTTATGCTTAAATAAAAATGCAATCAAATCAACTGTTGCCATCGTTCAAGCGTAATACAGATTTTACCAGGATTAGTCGGTAATCATTACATCGATTGTTCAGTATACGTTACACCGATTGTCCGTATCCATCATAATAATTGTATCTATATCCCCAAATATGCTTTTTTCACTTCGCTGCTGTCCAGCAGTTCCCTTCCCTGCCCCTCCATAATGATCCTGCCGTTTTCGATTACATACGCCCTGTCGGCAAGCTTCAGGGACTGTCTGACATTTTGTTCGACCAGAAGAATGGTCATTCCTTCCTTTCTGATATTTTTGATCAGCCCCATGATTTCCTTGACTACGATGGGCGCGAGGCCCAGGGATGGCTCGTCGAACATCAGCAGCTTCGGCTGCGCCATAAGGCCTCGTCCGATGGCACACATCTGCGCCTCCCCGCCGCTTAATGACCCTGCCAGCTGGTTTGCCCGTTCCTTCATCCTCGGGAGCAGGCCGTACACGTATTCCAGCCGGTCTTTCCTGCTGTTCCTGCTGCGCTTGCTGTAAGCGCCGAGTTCCAGGTTCTCGCGGACGGTAAGCTTCGGGAAGAGCAACCTGCCCTCCGGCACCTGGACGAGACCCAGTTCCACAACCTGGTCCGGCCTGAGCTGGTCGATCCGGTTTCCCTCAAACTCGATTTCCCCGGCAAATGATCTTACCGTCCTTGAGATACAGGAAATCAAGGTTGATTTGCCTGCGGCGTTGGCGCCGATCAGGGTGACGATCTCGCCCTGGTTGACCTGAAGCGACAGGTCCTTCAGCACCTGCACCTCTCCATAAAAAGAATTGATATTTGAAAGTTTAAGCATCCTGTTCACCGTCCTCCGCCCCAAAATATGCCTCGATCACCTGCTGGTCCGTGCTGACCTCTTCGGGAGTTCCCTCCATTATCTTTTTTCCGAAATTCAGCACGACGATCCGTTTGGAAAGAGACATGATAGCCTCCATGATGTGTTCGATAATGATCAGTGTGACACCGGAAGCATTGATGGAATGGATGATCCTGACCATTTCCCGGACCTCGGTGGGGGTCAGGCCGGCCATGACCTCATCCAGCAGCAGCAGCTTCGGCTGAGTGGAAAGGGCTTTCGCGATTTCGAGCTTCTTGCGTTCGCCCAGATTCAGGTGCTTGGCCACCAAATCCTTTTTATGGCTGAGGCGGACCAGCTCCAGCGACTTCAGGGCGATCTCCTCCGACTCTTTGTAGACGTTTGTTTTACAGAAGCCGCCGACCATGGCGTTCTGAAGCGTCGTCATATTTCCAAAGGGCTGCACGATCTGATAGCTCCGTGCGATGCCTAATTTTGAAACTTCGTGAGATTTTTTACGGGTAATGTCCGTCCCGTTGAAGAGGACTTTTCCCTCCGTTATGGGCAGTGTTCCGTTGATGCAGTTGAATAAGGTTGTCTTCCCCGCGCCGTTGGGGCCGATCAGGCCGAGTATGGTACCCTGCTCAACTTCAAGCGAGACGTCCGATACCGCGCTGAGTCCGCCGAATTTTTTCGTAACCGAATCGATTTTCAGTAACATACTCATACTCCTTTCCCTGGTTTGAACAATTTATTGATAATAAACCTGACCAACATCTTCAGCTGAGGCAGGATCCCGTCGGGCCGGAACAGCAGTATGGCGATCAGCACCATCCCGAGGATGAAGCCATGCAGACCGCTGGTGGTGAGGTAACCTCTCAGCAGATTGCTGACCGGCGTCAGGATGAAGGAGCCGATCATGGGTCCGAAAGCCGTGCCCAGCCCGCCGGCGATGGCCAGCAGGATAAAGTTGATGGAAGTGGTAAGGCCCATCACAGAAGTCGGCTCGATAAACGCGACATATTGGGCAAAGAGCGTTCCGCCGAAGGAGGTCAGCACCGCGCTCATTACGAAAGCCGTCAGCATCGTCCTCGTGGAGTTGACGCCAAGGTTCTCCGCCGCTTCCTGGTTTTCTCCAAGGGCGATGAGAGAATATCCCAGCTTGGACCGTTCAAGTTTAACGCTGATCAGCAGCACAATGATCATGTAGAACCACGTAAGGATCGCAAAGGGTATCTTGCTTGCCCACATCATATTGCCGAAGCCGGGATCAAAGCGGATCATCAGCCCCAGCGCCCCTTGAGTCACATCCTTTGACGTGATGGTCATTACCTTTAAAATTTCTGCAAAGGCTATGGTGGACAGAACGAAGAAGGTCCCTTTCAGCCGCAGCGTCGTTCCTCCGATGATCAGCGCCGCTACCGCGGAGATCGCTCCCCCCGCAAGCATTCCGATCCAGGGCGATATCCCGAAATTCAAATAGAGCAGCGTTGAGGTATATGCGCCGATCCCGAGAAAGGCCGCATGCCCGATACTCAGGCGGTTGCAGTAACCGCTGTACAGGTTCCACGAGGTGGCGAGGCCCGCCCACAGGAAGGTCAGCACCGCGATATCCTGGAAATACCGGTTCGGCAGCACAAAAGGAACGATGACGACCCCGACGGCTATGACCCATAAGATCGAATTTT
>DATMXY010000496.1:0-6868 GCA_035561275.1 Anaerovoracaceae bacterium
TGATAATTGGATGAATATTTTACGCCAGACTTCAATCAATGCTCTTATTGCATTGGGAATGCTGATGGTTTTGCTTACCGGCGGCATTGACCTCTCTGTTGGGCCGGTTTGCGCTCTGACAGGTTGTGTCATGGGTGTTATGCTCAAGGCCGGCGTTAATAATGTGTTTCTTTTGATCGTGGCAGGTCTGGCAGTCGGTGTGGTGGCAGGCACAATCAACGGTTTGCTGTTTACTCAGTTGGAATTGCCCCATCCGTTTGTATCTACCATGGGAACGCGCATGATGTTTCGTGGTCTGGCTCTATTGATCACAGGAGCGGCTCCGATCTCGGGCTTTCCGGATGCGATTTTATTTTTAGGATATGCGAATATTGCGGAGTATTTCCCTGTCGGATTTTTGCTGGTTATCATAATTTTTATCATTGCAGGCGTATTTCTGAACAGAACCGCGTTAGGACGAAAGATTTATTCGGTTGGCGGCAACAAAGAAGCGGCCCGTCTTTCCGGTATCAATGTCAAAGCGACACTGAACTTCACCTATATTATGTCAGGACTCATGGCGTCAATCGCAGGGATCATACTTCTTGGCCGGATAAGCTGCGCGTTTCCGCTCGCCGGCGAGACCTTTGATATGGACGCCATTGCTGCATGTGTCATAGGCGGCGCTTCGTTCCTGGGAGGCAAAGGTACGGTTACAGGTACGCTGATCGGCGCGCTTTTGATCGCTATCATAAGAAATGGACTTGACCTTATGGGCGCGATGTCGGACACACAATTTGTAGTGATCGGAGCGGTCATAATAGGAGCAGTGTTCCTGGATGTTGTCAGAACAAAGGCTGAAGAAAGAACGCGGAGGATGGCGCAAGCCAGGGCTTTATCCGAATAGTTCATGTTATCATATTCTCATTTCATTAAGATACATTAGGAGGCGGTAGAATGACGTTATTAAAAGATAAGGTTGCTCTTGTTACCGGAGGTAGCCAGGGCATAGGAAAAGGTATTGCAATAGAATTTGCAAAAGAAGGCGCCAGGGTTGTGGTGGCGGATCTCAATATTGAGGGAGCACAGCAAGTGGCAGACGAACTGAAGTTGTTTGGCGTTGACACACTGGCTGTAAAAGTTGATGTTTGCGCGCCGGACCAGGTTGATACAATGATGAAAGTCATATTAAATGAATTCGGAACCGTAGACGTCGTTGCATGCGCCGCCGGGATAGATATCCCCGGGCCGGCTTTGGAACAAAGCTTTGAGGTATGGAAAAAAACAATGGCAGTCAATCTTGACGGGGTATATCTGGTCAATATTGCCGCGGGAAAAATTATGAAGGAAAACGGAGGGGGTACCATTGTCAACCTTGGCTCCTGCTGTTCGAAAACCGGTGAAAAGAATAACAGTGCTTACTGCGCGTCAAAAGCGGGCGTTATGCTGCTGACGGACTCTTTGTCAAAAGAATGGGCGCAATATAACATAAGAGTCAATGCCATGTGCCCGGCTACCATAGACACGCCAATGATAGACCATTCGATCAAGACAAGAGCCGCGAAAGAAGGGCGCGATCCGGTTGAATTTGAAAATGAACTGCTCGGTACCATTCCTTTAAGAAGACGCGGAAAGCCGAGCGAAGTGGGCAGACTTGCGGTTTTTCTCGCATCTGAGGAATCTTCGTTTATGACAGGCCAGGCGATTAATATCACCGGCGGCATGGAAGTGCATTAATTAAACTCTTGGATAGGGGTGAGTTGAGCAATATGAATCATATTAAAATCGGAGCATGCGATTGGGGTCTGCCGGGAGCCGGGTTAAATGCGGTGAGAATCGCTTCGGAATTTGGTCTGGACGCGATTTCTTTAAAAATCGGTTTCTTTGAGAATAATTATCCGATCGCTGAAAAAACAATGCAGAAATATTATCTTGAAGATCAACAAAAGTATGGCATCGAATATTGTGCCATCGCTTTGAATGATTTTGATCATATCCCCATGCATGCGCGAAAGGATTCTCCGGTTGCATACGAAAAGGCCTGGACAATTTTAAATAAAGGTCTTAAAACAGCAATCGAACTAAAGATACCGGTAATCCAGGTGGCGGGGTTTGCCGCGAGTGAAGTCAAAACGGAAGAAGACCTGGAATATAGCGCGAAAGCCTTACAATATCTTTGTGACGAAGCCGGTCAATATGGGATCCGGGTAGCGTATGAAAATCTTATGACGCCGGAAGAATTCAAGATCGTTTTTGAAATGGTCGGCAGAAAAAGTTTCGGGGCCTATTATGACAGCCAGAACTATCACTTATACAGAGGATATGATCAGTTGGAAGTCCTGGAAGGGCTATTCCCTTATATGCTTTCCCAAGTGCATGTAAAAGATGGGAACGGGGCTTTAAGCGGCGCGCTGTTGGGAAAAGGAGATTCAAATTTCTTTGGATCGATGAAGCGCTTGAGCGAAAAAGGTTTTCGGGGGCATATTTTACTGGAAAATTATTATGACCAGCTTCCTTTACGGCTGGAACAGGAAGACCCTTACAGATTGCTTGAAACAGATATTAAAACACTCAGAGAGACAATTGCGAAATACTGAAAAATGAATTTAGGAGGAAGAAGAATGATACCAGAAAAGAATTGGTTATTCACCGAAGATCCAAATATTATGTTTGAAGGAGACAACGCCGTCGGCCGGCTCAAGAAGCAGATCTGGGACGCATCCGAAGAGGAGATCGACGCGATCCTTGCGGAATACGGGATCCCTTCCCCTTCCGAACTCGGCGTCGCCGGAACTTACATTCAGAACACACCCCGTGCAAACCAGATTGAAAAAAGAAGAAAGAACGACATCGTATTCGTTCCCATCGGATGCACGGAAAATCACGGACTTCATGCCAATACCGGTCTTGACACATTCATGTGCACGCAGATCCTGGAAGGCGTCAGAAGATTCACCGCCAAGCAGGGGCATGAAGTCAACCTCGCCTTCACACCGCTGAACTACGGCGGACATCCCTATCATCATATCGGAATGCCCGGAACCGTCATCATGCCCGAGGAAGTGGTCAAGGAATCCCTGATCTACTGCATGCTCGGCCTTTGGAACGACGGATACAGAAAAATCATCTTCGTCAACAACCACGGCCACCTCTGGATGCTGGAATCCGCAATCCATGAATTCTGCAAGAGATATCAGCTTCCCGGAATCTTCAGAGTCATCGAATGGCACAGAGCAGTCAGAGAATTCTTCTACCCGACAAACCGCAAAAACAGCCTGGAGACAAACTTCATCCACGCCGACGAAGCGGAAACCGCAGTAGCGCTGCTAATGTTCAAGGAAATGATCAACATGAGCGTGGTTCAGGATGCAGACGGAAAAGGATTCCTTCCTGACGGACATATGGATAAATCCGTCGATCCTTACAGAAGACCCTGCAGATGGTCAGAAGGCGAAGGACATGCGGCTATCGAAAGAGCTGCGACTCCGGAAGGCATAGTAGGCAAGCCATCCCAGGCCACCGCCGACAAGGCCAAGAGACCGATCGCAGCCATCCTGAAGTATCTGACACTGCTCCACGACGAGATCCTGGAAGCGTTCCCGGCCGGAGCCGTTCCACCGGTAGACCAGATTACGCTGCGCAAACCGGAAGATATGGAACCTTTCCTGAGAGAACCGCTCAGCGAAGGCTGGAAGTCCGTAGACGAACTGCCCAGGATCGGCATCTTCGAAAGACTGTAAACACTGATTTATTACTCATTTTAAAAATATGTAAAGTGAAAAAGGAGATAAAAAAATGAAATCTAAAACTGCTTTTCTGCATAAACCCCATGATCTTCGAATTGAAGAAGTTGAACTCGCTCCCCTCAAGCCGAATCAGGTCTTGATCAAGGTCGGTGCCTGCGGCATCTGCGGATCCGACGTAGAATGCTATGAAGGAAAATCGGCTGAAGGAAGATATGACATCGCACCTTATACCCCCGGCCACGAGTGGGGTGGAAAAATCGTTGAAGTCGGTTCCGGCGTTTCCACACTGAAAGCCGGCATGAAGGTCACCGGAGACTGCGTTATGGCCTGCGGCGTCTGCCAGAATTGCAAGGACGGCTTGATGCCTTCCGCTTGTCTGAACATGAGAGAGATCGGATTCAGACCGGACTCCCCCGGCGGCATGAGTGAATACATGGCCGTTGAAGAACAGTATGTTCATCAGATCCCAGACGACTGGTCCTATGCGATGGGCGCATGGGTTGAAACCTTCTCCATCGGATATTTCGGACTTTGGGGCAACGGTGGATACATAGACGCTTCTGACACAGCGGTTATCTTCGGCTGCGGCCCTGTCGGAATCTCTGCGATTATGGCTGCAAAAACCTCCGGAGCTACCGTAATAGTAGTCGATCCCCTCGCTTCCAGAAGAGAGCTGGCCCTGAAATACGGTGCAGACTATGTTGTCGATCCGACTGCAGGAGACCTGAAGGGTCAGATCGACAAGCTCACAAACGGCAAGGGACCTTCTGTTATCGCCGAAGCTTCCGGCAATGACAATGCTATCGCGTCCATCTTTGAGATCGCGGGACACAGCTGCAGGGTCCACCTCATCGGGCATTCCATCGGCAGAAAGGTTCCCGTGGAGCTTGGCTGGACCATCTGGAAAACACTGAAGATCAACGGTTCCGGCGGAACAAAGGACTTCGGCCAAAGAACGATCCGTTTCATGAGCGCCATCAAGGACAAATATGATTTCGACGCATTGAACACACACTATTTCAGTTTCGACAAGCTTCAGGAAGCCATGGATACCGCGGTTCATGAAAAGGCCAACGCATTCAAGGTAATGTTGCAGTTCCCGGTTGAATAAGAGACAAACCAGTTCTTTAAATATAACCAAAAACAGTGACAAGGAGGTAAAGGCAGATGATAACCGCAGCAGTCAGAGAAACCATTAGCAAGGCGCTTGATATCGATCCGGAACAAATTCTGGGATACCCCGCATCTTACGTTGAATGCGGAGAAGGCAGACTTCTGCTGTGTAAAATAGCCGGCGCAAAAAAAATTCTCGCAATGGGAAAAGGAGCTCTCTTCTCCCGGCTGCATGGATCATTTCGTTCAGAGGCAATTAAACTATGTCCTTTGTCCCACGAAAACAGACTGATTCTAAATCAATATCTGCCTTTCACCTTGCCCTCCGCATTCGGGAGAAAAACTGCGACCTTCGGCGCAGGCGATCGTTTGGGGCTTGCTACGCCGGGTCATATCCGCAGCTTCCGCAACTGCAGTGCCAAGCCGGTGCTGGCCCAGCAGAGCAAGCGGGAACTTTCCCTTACAGGCCGGGATTATGAAAAGGTTTTAGACGACGTTTGCTTTGCCGTCTTCCAAGAGGGTTACCGGGGCGGTTTCAGCGCCGACGGAGACCATCTGAAGAAGCCTGAGGACATTGTTGATGCTTTGAATTACGGCTATACCATGATCACTTTAGACTGCTCCGACATGATCGGAAGAGGGATCGAAGGCTTATCGGAAAGCGAAGCAGAAGCAGCATACGCCAAATTCCCTCCGGAGTTCAGAAACCGTATTGAAAACGCCTATTTAAGCAAAGGTTTTCCAATCGACGGAGAAGAATACTTTTTCAACAGGGACGAATTGATCCGCTGTGCTCTGATTTACAGTAAAGCGGTTGATTTTGTCCGGGAGATATATTTCGACTATCTGAAAAAAGCGGACCGCCAGGTCGACTTCGAATTATCCATCGACGAGACCGAATCGGTGACGACGGCACAGGGCCATCTCTTCGTGGCAATGGAACTGGAGGACAATAATGTTGAGGTTACCAGCCTCGCCCCCCGGTTCATCGGAGAATTCCAGAAAGGGATCGACTATATCGGTGATATCGACGAGTTTGAAAGTCAATTGAGGCAGCACGCGGCCATTGCGCATCACTTTGGATATAAGCTGAGCATCCATTCAGGAAGCGATAAATTCAGCGTTTTTCCGATCATCGGAAAGTATACCGAGGGCATACTTCATGTGAAGACTTCCGGTACCAGCTGGTTGGAAGCGATCGGGACCATCGCAGAGAAGAATCCTGCGCTTTACCGCAAAATCCATCAGAAGGCTTTGGAGCACTTCGAGGAATCCAAGGTTCATTACTATGTCTCCGGCGATCCGTCGAGGATCGAGGATCTCAAGTTCAGGAAGGACGAAGTGCTTATCGATTACTTGGAGAACGACGACAGCAGGCAACTGCTCCATATCACCTATGGATTTGTGCTTGGGGATGCAGAATTAAAAAAAGAGCTGTATGAGACGCTTGAAAAAAATGAAGATTACTATTACGACAGGCTGGCGTCCCATATCGGGCGCCATCTCGAATTGATCAACCTAACCGATTAAAAGTTTGTCCCGTGCTGGATAAAACCGGCGTGGGGCATTCCATTTCATAAACACTGAGGAATGATTTATGAGTATCAAGAATGGACTGCCTGAGCAGATAAAACTATCCGCCACATTGGCAGCAGAACTGAATCCTTCATCCCCCGTCGTTATGGCAGGCAATCCAGCCGACAAAATCGCTCTGGCCTCCCGGCTCGGCTACGACGCCGTAGAGCTTCACTGGGCGAATCCGGCTCACACCCTCCTGGCAGCGATCGCTGCAGCATGCAGGGATAATCAGATATCAGGGCTATATCAGTGCAGAATGTTTACCTCTTCCAGATACAGATACCGCTTTAACAGGCTGGATTCAAGGAATAAAGAAAGCTTTCTAAATGGAGGCCGCTACTTATGGATACCATATAGAGGTTGAAGTTTTTGGGACAAAAGGTTGTTTGAGAATGAACACAACACATAATAACGACAGAATCATCTCCATGAGATCGTTAAAATAAAATAGG
>DATMXY010000497.1:0-3467 GCA_035561275.1 Anaerovoracaceae bacterium
AACGGGATCTGCGCCGCTGAGGCCAGATCCCGTTTCTTCATAAAATTTATGATATTTGTTTTAAGTACCGTTCGCTGTCTTGAGCCTCTGCGGTTACTGAAGCAGCTGCAGTACTCCCTGAGGCTGCTGATTGGCCTGAGCCAGCATAGCCTGGGCGGCCTGGGAAAGGATGTTGTTCTTTGTGAATTCCATCATTTCCTTTGCCATGTCCACATCGCGGATACGGCTCTCGGCTGCGGCCATGTTTTCGCTGGAGGTTCCCAGGTTGTTGATGGTATGCTCCAGACGGTTCTGGAAAGCGCCCAGTTTTGAACGCTCGGCGGATACCGATGTCATTGCCTGATCGATTACTTTGATTGCGGCCGTTGCCTTAACATCGTCGGACAAATCCAGGGAATACTCCACAGCCGTATTGTTTGTTCCGTTTGTGACGTCAAGAGCCGTATAATATGCCGTATAATCAGTGCCGTCTGCCGTAACGGTGGTTGTCCTGGCGGAATCAGAGGTGATATCGAGTCCGGAAGACGTCATGTCGGAAATATCAACAGACATCGCCTGCCCTGTATTGGCCCCGATCTGCATATTTAACGAATGGTCCTCCGTCACGGCGGTGTCATCCTCGATGACCTTGAAGGTCGCCTTATCTCCATCCTGGACAGTAGCTTTCGTATGAATGCTGACTCCGCTGTCAAACTCCACCGTGTCGCCGGCTTCAAAGATTTTGGATTCCAGATCCACTGTCGCGCCCTGCGCTTTCAGCTTCGCCGTATAGATCGGATCCGATTCCTTGATGGAAAAATAGATGTCTCCGTTCGCCAGATCGGTATCGCCGTCATAATCCATCGTGATCCCTTCTCCAAGGCTTATACTGTGGTCCCCGGCAGACTTGTCGAGAACAAACGCGGTGGCGCCGATGTCGCTTCCGTCCGCGTTTTGAAGCTGAGCCGTATAGGTGCCCTGGGTTTCGATCTTGAATTCGATTCCCGTCGTGCCGTTCGCCATGCCGTTGAGTGCGGCCGAGTCAAGGTCGACAAAGATCCCGTTTCCTGCCGCCCCAAGGGCAATGTTCTTGGCCTTGTCCGGGTCAGCCAGGTCGGCTGCGGTGAAGGTATAGGCGACACCAAGCGCGCCGCTCGCATCAATGCTGCCGTCGCTGTCGGCGTCTTTTCCAAGCTGTACAGAGTAATTCACAGCCACGTCAACCGTGGTGACCTGGGTCTGGCCGCCCTGTAAAGCCGCGCCGTTGATATCCACCGCAAAGTCGTCCGCACCGAAGGTAAAGGCCTGTGCCGGACCGTCGTCCGTTCCGTCCTGCTTATAAGTCTTTGACACCGCGTTTGCGGTATCGCCGTCTTTGGTTACGGTGACCTTCATTTTGACGGCGTTGTCCAGAGTAATCGTCTCTCCGCTGAAAGAGCCCGCGACTGCGTCCGTCTTACTGCCGGCGTCGCTCGCATATACCGCCGCCCCGTCAATATCGAAGGAGATATCTCCCAGCCTGATATTCTGGGATCCTGACGTCGCGGTAAAGGAAGCGTCGGCGGATTCCGCCACGGTATCGCCGGTGCCGGTATCCCTCGTAAGCGTAAATCTCAGGTTCACTTCGTCGGTGGAATTGGCCACGGCGTTTGAACTGCCGGTCAATCCCAGATCATTGGTTCCTGTCAGCACAAAGCTGTTACTGATTTTATCCTGGTCAAGGGTGATGGAAATCCCATTGCCGCTGGCCGCGACAGTAAAGGTATATCCGCCGTTGGCTGTACCGTCAAATACGGCGTCGATATCCGCCTGGAGTGCCGCCACTACCGTCGACTGGTTCGTCAAGGCGTTGTAGCCGGCTCCCAAGGCCTGAACATTCGTAAGGGATAACGCGACCGCGCCGCCGCCGTTCACGTTTATGCTTAATGCGTCGTCATCCAGATCAACTCCGTTTGTCAGCGCTGCTCCCGTCACCTTTGCCTTGAGGTCGCCCACCTGCTCGACCTTGATCTCGTAGTCGTTGGCGGTAGCATAGGTGGAATCGTTTTCGATGGTCAGATTTTTCATGGCGCCGGATGTATCATCCGTGTTATACAGGGTCGCCTCCGACGATACCGCCGCCGCCGTGTCAATCACAGTGTCTATGGCGATATCAAATCTCGTTCCGTCGCCAAAGTCACTGACGTCAACATTGTTCAACCCCGCCGCATTAGAGCCTGTGGCGGTTTTTGTCGTCGTCTTGGTGACCGCGATCGCATAGTCGTCAAGCGTTGTGGGGTTTAAATTGGAATCCGCTGAAATGGTGATCGCGTTGTTGTTGTCTGCAGTATCAAGAAGGTTCCCGCTGTCGACCGTTGACGCGCCCCCCTGAATCGCGGTTACGGTATCCGCAACGACCGCTACCCTGTAGCTGCCCTCGTCCAGCGTCGAATTCGAGGCGGAGACCTCGGCATCCGCCAGGCTGCCGCTGATCAGTTGATTATCTCCTACTGTTTTCACAGACGCTCTGGTAATATTGATTTCATATGAGGTATCCGCAGCCAGCTGCGTGTCATGGTCTAACGCGATGTTGCTCAGATCGGCGTTTGCGTCATAGCCGGGAGCGTTTGCCCCTCCGCCCAGCGCTTTCACGACTTCCCCAATGGAAGACGTTCTGCTTCCGTCCAGAAGCGTCATGGTATTGAACTCAGTTGTGTTTGCGATCCTGTTGATTTCAGAGGACAGCTGACTGAGCTCCTTCTGGATTTCCTCCCTGTCGCTTATGGTATTTGTGTCGTTCGACGCCTGTACCGCCAACTCCCGCATTCTCTGCAGGATGCTGTGGGTTTCACTCAAAGCGCCTTCCGCTGTCTGAATCAGGGATATACCATCCTGGGCGTTTCTGGTCGCCTGGTCAAGTCCCCGGATTTGAGATCTCATTTTCTCACTGATGGCGAGACCCGCCGCATCGTCGCCCGCGCGATTGATGCGCAGACCTGAAGAAAGCTTTTCCAGCGATTTGGATGTTGAGCTTGTATTGCTGGATAACTGGCGATAAGTGTTTAAAGCTGCGATATTATGGTTGATTCTCATTTTGTTTTCTCCTTCCTAGAGTCGGGGCGCCGCCCCGTTGTTCCGGGTCCCATCCCTGTTTCCCGCCGCTTATGCGAATTTTATTTATTTCAAGCTCTCCGACCTGATGCCGGCTTCAGGCCCTGCAGCATGAAATCTTCCCTTTCTGACAGGCTTGTCAAATTGCAGGCGCGGTATTGTTCCCTGCTCCGAGCAGCGCTTCTCATAGACCTTGTCCCGTTCTATGACCACGTCTCTTGGAGCTTCTATGCAAAGCTTCACATCGCCGCCTTCCCGCGTCATTCTTACATGAATGCTGTCATTGATAACAATGTAGTTAACATCCTTCATACCAAATACCAACATGGTTTCCCCTCCTTGGGATGATAAAGTTCAGATAAGAAATTACTTACGATAAAGTTATCGCTGTGCCGGAA
>DATMXY010000498.1:0-4737 GCA_035561275.1 Anaerovoracaceae bacterium
ATCCTTTGAAGAAAAAAATAATAAAAACAGAATGTCTGGTTCACAAGCAGATCAATCAGCATGCCCTGATCATCCTGAAAAACGACAAATATGAAGAGCAGTATGATTTTTTCATGGAGTTTATTGAGCCTCTGAACGAAGGGGCCGTCTGGGCGGATCAGGATTTCAAAAGCTCCAACCATTTCTACAATCCCTATAAAAAAAAAGAGGTTTGTACGGTAGGAGCAACGCCTTGGCGCTTGCGGTGGATTACTACGTAAAGGCCATTTTGTTCTGGAAAAGCGGGAACCTTCGGGAGTCTCTCTTTTACCTCGGGGCGGCGCTTCACCTGATCCAGGATGTGACCATCCCCCAGCATGTGAACGTCCGTCTGCTGGACGACCATCGTCAATTTGAGAACTTTGTCAAGCGCACCTATCAATACGTCCATAACTTCCAGGCACTTCAGGGCGCCTATGTGATGAGCACCATAGAAAATTACGTAAAATTCAATGCCAGGATTGCCCTGAAAATCCACAGGCGGTTCCGGGATATTGAAGACGATGAAAACCGGTACTACCGCACCGCAAAATGCACCCTTCCTCTCGCCGAAAGGACCACGGCGGGAGCCATGGTCCTTTTCTATAACAATATTGTCAGGCCTTCCAGATAAACCGGTGGTTATTTCTGCAGTTTATCCACCAGCTTATATAAAAAATCCTGTATGTTTGAAACGATGGTCGTAACTTCAAGGGTTCCCCGGTCCCTTAGCTTATTCAGGACAAATTCGGAAACATCCACGGCATAGATGTATACCGGTCGAACCGTTCCATCCTTTATTATGTAGGACGGGGTGAGGTTTCCCGTGGCGATGGTATGCAGCTGGGTCGCCAGGCATACGATGGCCGTCGCCTTTTTCGTATGCTCCCGCATCGCGTCCTGGACCTGGGACATATCGTCGATCACGCCGTAAACAGGCCCGTCGTCCCGGATGGAACCGGCCAAAACGAAAGGCACATTGTTTTTCACGCAGGAATAGATCACTCCGTTGTCGATGCCCAGCTCTTCGATGCCCTTCGGGATGGAACCCGCTTTATTGATCGTATTAATGGCGTCCAGGTGATTGTAGTGTCCGTTATGCCTGTTTTGCCGGGTATGGATATCCTGGCCCAGGGCAGTTCCGAACAATGCCCCCTCCAGGTCGTGGGTCGCCACCGCGTTTCCGCCGAACACAGCGTGGGCATAGCCCTGTTCAATGATGTATTCTATTGCGGTCCGAGTGCCGGCATTGAAAATGGCCGCCGGTCCCAGCACCCATACGATATGCCCGTTATCCCTGTCGTGCTTCAGCAGATCGACCAGATTGCCGTAATCGATATCGAAGGAAGTTTCCCTCGACCTTCCGCCGCGGAACGCAAAGGTGTCGATCCGGTTTTCTGCGGTTTTAAAGCCTTCGCTGTAAAGATAGATGCCTTCGGAACCGTCGTCGTTTCTGCCGGTAATAACGGTTTCCCCGACTTCCAGCCTTCTGAATTCCTTGGCTTCAAGGCTGCCGTCAGGATGGATCACAGGAACGCAGTCCATCCGCGTTTCCGGCATCAGAACCCATTCGCCGTTTATTTTATAATATTCGGGATACATTGACGTCGCGTGATAGTGATCAGGTGCGACCCCTTTGATTGTGACCTTTGCTGTGGCTGCGTTCGGCGAGGAAGCAAATCTTTCCAGGCTGAAATCAGGAGCTTTGAATTGCGGAATATAAAACATGATTCGCCTCCATCAGAAAATAATTCCCAAATATTCTATCAAAACTGACAGTCAAATGCAAATACCGCAAATAATTTTGCATCTATGCCTTCAGGCCCATCATCTCTCGCTTTTTCAGAATATGTGCCTTGATATCCTTCGCGGCTTCGATGGGATCGTCGCCCAGCGCAACCGTATCCTCCTGGAATTTTATTTTATTCCAGGAGGATGTTCATTTTTACGCTTATAACCCATAAGCAGATCATTTTCGACTGTAGAAAATTTTCAGAGCAGATTTATCCCATTTATTCTGTCGGCATAATCCGCAATCAGCAGGTCTACGATACGGCCGTAGCTTTTGATTCCGGACTGGGCGTTTACCTTCAGGTACAGATTATTGATCTTTTCGGCAACAGGTTCAAAGACGGATTCACGTACCTGGTAATGCTGCGCCACATAGCGCAGCTGAGATTTTACCGGTTCGGGAAGCCTTTGGAAGATCTCGTTGTACTCCTCCGACGAGGTCTCCGTTTTCAGTGCGTTCAGGGAAAAAATCAGCGCGCGGAAAAGGCCGCTGTACTGGAACACCGGCGAGGGGGAATTCCTGGACGCAAGAAACGCGATGAAACCGGCGTCGTCTTCCTTCATATAGCCTTTTACATGGGCCATTTCGTGGCAGATCACGTATGGGAGCAAAAAAGGCGTGATGTCATTATTGTAGTTTGCTTCCATTGTAACAGGGAAAAAAATGCCTTCGATGCCGACGCCCGACAGTTCTTTTGAAAAATATACCGGCTTCGGTTTGGGATAATAGCCTGCCAGAGACGGCTCTTTTTCCCCTAAAAGTTTCATGGCGCTTATCGCCTGATATTCTATGTAATCGACATCCGCGGCTGCCAGCATGCCGTAATCCCATTCCGGGGAGGACGTCAGGTCGTTGAGGTCTTCCACCAGAAGAATCGTCAGTTTTTTCAGATTTTCCGCCGTCGGTGCTTCTGTCGGAAGTTTCAAAACGTCTCCTATGCTGTCTCTCTGGTAATTTACAGCGCAGGTCAGCGTAAAAACCAGCACCAGGCCGGCTGACGCGCATATCACGAAACGGAGCCCTGCAGAAAAGAATCGAATCCTGACAGGTTTTTTTCTGAAAAGGAAAAAGAATCCCGCAAGCAGCGAGATCAGGACTGTCAGCAGGATAAGCAGGACGGCGGCCTCAAAAATGGAGCGGCTCCATACGGAAGATATCCTGCCAAGGACGTTTGGAAAGACCGGATATAAATGAACGGCGTACCACTGGGCGAACCCCTCCGCATATCTTGACAACAGGTTCAAAACCAGCGACGCAAGCAGGCATGCAGCTGTAAAATATGCCGTTTTTTTATAGGTCGAAAAAACAGAAAACATTTTATGTAAGCAATGCAGAAGAACCGCCTCCGTCCTGTACGACAGCTATAGATTACTATTATAATATCTAATTTACGGCGCGGTTGCATCCGCTAAATATTGGCATTATTGGTCTTCAATCGCAGCGACCGTTTTTGTTGTTTTTATCATTCAGATCGTTCCGATCCGGCGCGTCCATCAATTCCTGTCCGTATTCGCTTGAAAATCCGGGCCTGGATATTGTTTTCCCCGCATTACCGCTTTTGGATGGAAAGCGCTTTTGAATAAAATAACAGACTGTGAAGAACAGAGTCATGCAAACTCCGGCCACGAGTCCCGACGTCTGTCCGGATATAAACGGCATGCTCAGAATGATGAGGATCATGATAACCAGCACACTCCATGAGGAATATGGAAACCATGGCATCTGGCATTTTCCTTTCGGCGGGCAGCCATACTTGCTTCTGAAGCGGATGTGGGTCGCCAGAATGACGGTATAGGTAAATAACAGCGCAAAGCCTCCGGAACTGATCAGGAACAGATAGACTCTGGGAAACAGGAGTCCTGCCCCCACTCCCAGAAGCATTGCCGCTCCGGAAAAAATAATGCCGCGGTAAGGAACGTCTTTTTTGTCTATGAGCCAGGAGGGGGCCTGTTTTTCATCGGCCAGGGACCGCATCATCCTGCCCAGCCCAAACATTGCGGCAAGCATCGTGGACAGAATGGCCGTGATCAATATGATATTGACCGCCGTGCCGGCCCATGTCATTCCCCATCTTTCCAGCGCGGCCACAAACGGGCTTACGTCTTCGGAAAGCTCCGCCGTGGGGATCAGGGGCAGCATGACGGAAACAGACAAAATATAGAAGAATATCAGCATGATGATGGTATAATTAATGGCCCTGGGGACCGTCTTGTGCGGATCCGCGGTTTCCGACGCGGCCAGGCCAATGATCTCAAAACCGGCATAGGCGAAAATAACGATGAGCATGCTTCCTGCGATGCTCCTGATCCCTCCGGGCATCAGCGGTTCCCGCGCCACCTCGCCGATCCCGATGGGCGCCGTTTCCCGAAACAGTCCCAGGATCAACATAACGGCAATAATGATAAAAGATGCGATGGCAAGCAGCTTCAGAGCCGCAAGACCGCTCTCCAGCCTGGAGAGTTTGTCTGCGCCCAAAAGATTCAGCAGGGTTACTCCTATGATAATCCCGCTTGCCATTGCAGAAATGGGCAGGTTCGGATACCATTCCCGGATCAGGATGGATGCGGCGGTCGCCTCGCTTGACATGGCGAGGACCATTCCGGTCCAGTAGATCCATCCCACGACAAAACCCGCTCCATTTCCGAAAGCGCCGGCGGCAAAGGTACGGAAAGATCCGGCGTCCGGATTTGCCACCGTCATCTCGGAAAGCGCGTATAAGATAAAATAGATCAGGACCCCTCCCAGGATATATGATATTAAAATAGATGGCCCGGCAGCCTCGATCGCGATAGAGGATCCCAGGAAAAAGGAACCTCCGATCACTGTTCCCACCGCCATCATCGACAGATGCCATGCCGACAGCCCGCTTTGACTTTTTTTCAACGTCTGAATCCCTTTCTCAATAGTATTCCTTTCCTAGTATCCCG
>DATMXY010000499.1:0-15009 GCA_035561275.1 Anaerovoracaceae bacterium
ATTTTTGAACCGTTGAATCTGAAACATTTCACTCTGAAAAACAGGATCGTTATGCCGGCCATGGTCACTTTCGGCTTTGGAGTCAAAGACGGATTGATCACCGACGAGCTGGTGGAATATTACGCGCAGAGGGCGGCAGGCGGAGTCGGGCTGATCTTTGTTGAGGCCGCCTGTATCGATGAAATGGGAAAGCTGGCCCATGCGCAGATCGGAATATGGAATGACGGACAATTAGACGGACACAAAAAACTGACGGAGCGGATTCACCGCTATGACCTGCCGGTTATTTCACAGCTGCACCATGCCGGCATAAAAAGCGTTATGGGTAACGCCCCGGGGCCTTCTGATTTCTCCGGAAAGATCCTGGAAAAAGACTTTTCCGCCAGAGAGATGACGCTGCCGGAAATCTCGGAGATACAGGAGAAATTTATCAAGGCCGGGAAAAGGGCCCGGCAGGCAGGATACGACGGGATTGAGATCCATTGCGCGCACTCGTATCTGCTTTGCAGCTTCCTTTCTCCTATCGCCAATCACAGGCAGGATCAATACGGCGGGAGCCTGGAAAACAGAATAAGACTTGCCGCGGATATCCTGAAAGGGATCCGGGACGAATGCGGGGACAGGTTTATCATTTCTCTCAGAATGGGATATGATGAACCGGATCTTACAGACTCGATTGCGATTGCAAAGTATTTTGAGACCGCCGGTATCGATCTTTTGAATCTTTCAACCGGCTTCGGCTCCAGCGGCTATATGCCGGAAACGAGTATGGCGAAAGCGCCGGAAGGGTTTGACTTCAACGTCAGAATCTGGGGCGCGTCTCAAATCAGGCAGCATGTGAGCTGCCCGGTGATTGCGGTCGGCGGAGTCCGCCAGCCCCATCAGGCGGAAGCAGTTTTAAAATATGGCTTCTGCGATCTGGCAGCGGTGGGCCGGGGCTTAATGTGCGATCCGGAATGGGTAAACAAAATCAACACAGGGAAAGAAATCAGTTATTGCAGAAACTGTCAGCGGTGTATCTGGAGCAAGGATTACCATTTATGCCCGGGACGGACTGCTTATCTTAAGTCAATATAATCATAAAAGAAAAAGGGGATGATACGATGCTGGTAACAATGAAAGAATTGCTGGAGCATGCCAGAATGAATAAATATGGAGTTGCTGCGGCCAACGTGTTCAACGACAGGACGGTCAGGGCGTCCTTCCAGGTGGCGGACAGCTTAAAGGCGCCTTTGATCATAGCCTGCACGCCGTTTGTTGAATTGGAAGAGTTGGCTTATATGGCAGCTTTCTATGAAAAAAAATATCCGAAGGCCCGGATCGCTTTAAACCTGGACCACGGGCAAAGCTATGACCACGCCATGAGGGCGATCCGCTGCGGCTTTACGTCTGTTATGATCGATAAATCCACACTGCCCTATGAAGAAAACGTCAGGGAAGTAAAAGAAGTGGTGAAAGCGGCTCATAGCGTGGGCGTAACCGTTGAAGCGGAGCTTGGTCACGTGGGAAAAGGCGCCGAATATGAGCAGACACGGGACTCGGGATTGACACGTAGGGAAGAGGCCGTAAGCTTTGTGGAGGAAACCGGGGTAGACTGTCTGGCGGTGGCCGTCGGAACGTCCCACGGGGTCTATAAGGGGACGCCTAATTTGAATTTTGAACTTTTGGCCGACTTGAGAAACCTGCTGCAAATTCCCCTGGTCCTGCACGGAGGCTCGAATACGGGAGATGAAAATCTGAAAAAGACCATCGATCTGGGCATTCAGAAAATCAATTTATCGACAGATCTTTCCACCGGATTTTTTGAAGGCGTTTACCGGTTCGCCAGGGAAACGGGCGAGATCGTAAACGCGGAGGGTACGGTCACGTATGAAGGCAACCGGACGGTTCTCGCCAACCAGGCGCTGGAGGCGGGAACCCGCGGATGGGAAACTATGCTCAGGCATTATGTTACTGTTTTCGACAGCGCGGGAAAAGCGTGACAGGAGGGGAAGGTAAAGAGCTATGGATATTAAGAAAGTAAAATTTGGGGTTTTGGTATTAAAAGGCGCCGCCGAGGTCCATGAAATGGAGCTGCCCCCGTTAGGCGACGATGAAATATTGATCCGGCAGCTGGTATGCAATATCTGCACCGCCGATTATACACAATGGATGGGTTTGAGAGAGAATCAGGGATATCCCGCGTCCCTCGGGCATGAAGGCGCCGGGATCGTGATTGAAAAAGGAAAGAATGTACGAAATCTGGAAGTTGACGATTTCGTGGCGTTAGCCAATAACTACTGTGGGAAATGCGTCAATTGCAGGCAAGGCAGAGAGACCGAATGCCTGGTTAGGAAGAGCTACGATGAGCATGGAGAATATTTCGGAAGAATGGGCTTGGCTGAGTATTTTATCCGGCCGGAGACTTCGGTGATAAAAATGAATCCCGCCCTTTCCCCCAGCGAAGCCGCTTTCCTCGAGCCTGTCGCTACGGTGGTGAAAGGGATCAAGAAGCTCAATATAAAGCCTTTTGAAAAAATCGTCGTCATCGGCGGAGGAACCATGGGGCAGATCAACGCTCAGGCCGCGCGGTCGTACGGCGGCGCCGTTATCATCAGTGAAACGATGGAGAATAAGCTTGCGGTTGCAAAAAGTCTGGGTTTTGATACTGTCAACCCTGCCGAAACAGACCCGGTGCAGGAAGTGATGAGGCTGACAGGCGGTACCGGAGCCGACGCCGTCATAGTCGCAGTGGGGTCTACTGTGGCAAATCAGCAGGCCGCAAAGATGCTGAAAAAAATGGACGGCCGGATGCTGATGTTTGCGGCCGCCTATCCTGCGCCGGAAATCGGTATTACGGCAAATGATGTGCACTATCGCAGGATGGAGATCGTCGGCACCTACCTGGCCGACCTGAGAGATTTTCTTGAGGGCGCAGATCTGCTGAATAAAAAGATCATCGACGTGTCTCCGCTGATTGAGGACCGTAAATATTATCTGGATGAAATCCAGGAAGCGTTTAAAGAAGCTGCCACCCCCGGAAAGTTCCGGGTCAGCGTCCTGCTTCATCGCGAAGGAGAGAAGTAATCAATGAGTAAACTAAAGCTTGCGCTGAGCGCCGAAGTCCTGCCCCAGCATATGCAGGCGATCAAAGAATATTGTGACGTTAAAATATTGCCATGGTCCGGCACCGATTATCTGCCGAAAGAAGAAGAAGTCATTGCAGAATGCGCCGGGTATGACATCGTTTTCGTTTACACGGATCCCGTTACCCAAAGATGTATCGACGAATTGGCCGCGAAAGGATTAAAGCTGCTGGGATGCGGCAGGGCCACGCCGAATAACGTCGACTGGAAAGCGGCGCGTGACAAAAACATTTCCCTTGTGTATACCCCCGGACGGAACGGACACGCGGTGGCGGAATATACCGTCGGGCTGATGCTGTCGATCTGCAAAAGGATCGCGTTTACCTATCACGGGTTACAGGACGGCAGATTTCTGGCCGACGAAAAGGACATCAACGATACTCCTCTGAAAAAAGACGTGATCTGGCGGTTCCGGGAAGGCGGCAGGGAAAATCCTAGGTCTTCCTATCCCTGGAGCATCGACGTATTCCAGCGGACCATCGGACTGGTCGGGCTTGGCGCCATCGGGCAGAATGTCGCGAAAATCTGCAACGGCCTGGGGATGAAGGTGATCGCCTACGATCCTTTTCAGAAGGACGAGGTCTTTGCGGACTGCAATGCGGAAAGAGTGCAGGACGCCATGGAAATGCTTCCGCTCTGCGATTTTGTCAGCGTGCATCTCAATGTGACGGAACAAACCTATGGAATGGTTGACCGGACATGGTTTGAAGCAATGCGGGAGAACGCCTATTTTATCAATACGTCCCGGGCCGCGGTGGTCAATCAGAACAATTTGATCGATGCGTTGGCCAACAAACAGATCGCATATGCCGCACTCGATGTCATGTGGGATGAGCCGGCGCCCAAAAATCATCCTCTTTTACATATGGACAATGTCCTGATCACACCGCATATGGCCGGGATCAGCAGCGACGTCAAAAAGTGGGCTTCCGAAATGATCATGGATGAAATCGTCCGTTTTGCTCAAGGGAAACCGAATCTTCGGGTCTGGAGCAGACAGGAATGAGGAGACAGCCGGATAATTGATAAAAGATGGGGGAGTAGCATTATGGTTACAAAAAAAGTGTTGATCGCAAATAAAATAGGCCTTCATGCCAGACCGGCAGGCGTTTTTTCGAGGACGGCGGCACAATTTCAATCCAATATTATCATTGATTACAACGATAAAAAAGTAGATGCCAAAAGCATCCTGAATCTTCTTTCGGCGGGGATTGCCGGCTGGAGCACAATAACCATAACAGCCGAGGGAGAAGACGAAAACGAGGCAATCGATAAATTATGCGAATTAGTGCAGGCAGAGGCCGAATAAAGGAGTCTTGAATCCGTTCAAAAAAGTCCAGAAGCTGGGGTGAAAACAGGACGTTCTTATCATATTCCTTGTTAAGTCTTTTCCTGAATCAATTGAAGCAACTTGGTTTGGACACGCAGGGGGAGATCTCCGATTTCATCCAGGAACAGCGTCCCGCCTTTGGCCAGTTCTATTTTTTCTATTTTCCCGCGGCTGTCGGCGCCGGTAAAAGCGTCCATAAATCCTTCGTCGCTGACTTCGTAAAACCTGTATGGTATTCAAAATCGGGTAAAATTCTATGCAAAGTTGGGTAATGAGCTCGAATAGCTCCGGAACGTTATAAAAATATAACATTCCGGAGCTATTCATAATTGCATAGAATCTGGTCAAACATTAAAATTACTCCCGAATAAAACACCACAAGGGGGAATTTACTTATCAGTGGTTTCATAACGAGGTGATAATACAATCATATACAAATCACAGAACAATAAGGGAAATGCCCGCAAGAACCCGTAAGAAAGAGAAAGAAGGGGTAAAGAATTAAATGATAAAGTTTTAACCATGTTGGCACCGATTTTGCTGAGATATAAGATACAGGTTAAGAAAGGAGGCTTATTACTAATCGGGCATATGCCTTTTAGTATTCTGTTGAGATCATCCGTTGACCAAGCTGTTTTAACAAAAAAAAAGTAGGGGGAACCTAACATGATTATCTTACAAATTTTAGTAAGCGGACTTCTGCTAGGAGGCATTTATGCGATCATCAGTATAGGCCTGAACCTGATTTTCGGCGTCATTAAAGTCGTAAATATGGCTCACGGCGATTTTTTGATGCTGGGCATGTATGCGGCCTTCTTTCTGTTTAACGCCACGCAGATGAGCAATTATATCGCAGCACTGATCGTTTTTCCGTTATTTCTACTGGTCGGGTACATCGTATTCCGGCTTGTGGTAAAGCCGCTGCTGGGCACGGCCCAGACGGAAACCAACACGATTCTGGCAACCGCCGGATTGGGTTTTGTTCTGCAAAATCTTGCGCTCATGCTGTGGTCCGCCGATTATCGCGCCATCAAAACCGCCGCTTCCGGGCAGGGCTTCAGTCTTGGCGGCGTGATGATGAGTGTTGACCGGACTAGAACCTTTGTTATCTGTCTAGTGCTTGCGCTGGTCATGTATTATATTCTGATGCACACGCGTTTGGGCGCAAAGGTGCGCGCTGTTTCCCAGGACAAGAATGCGGCCATTCTCATGGGCATCAACGTGGATCGCATTTATGCCATGACGTTTTGCGTGGGCATTGCGATGGTGGGCGTGGCCGGCGCCATCATAACGCCTATCTTCAGCGTGTATCCCTCTATCGGCGTATTCTTCAACACCTCTTCTTTCGTGGTAGTCGTGCTGGGCGGCCTCGGCAGCTTTACCGGCGCACTGGTCGGCGGGCTGATTATCGGCATCGTGGAAATAGCCACAGGCATGCTGGCAAGCGCCGAACTGGCGCAGGTTTTTTCCCTGTTAATGTTCCTGCTGATTCTGTTCATAAGACCGCAGGGACTGCTTGGAAATAAAGCCCGGGTATAGGCGCATATTTAGAAAGGAAGGAATCGCCGTGAAGAAATTGAATTTAAAATCCACCAACACATCATTCTTCTTGATTATTTCATCGTTGACAGTCGTCTTGATGATCGGCTGTTTTGCCCCCCTTGGCATTTATCCCAAGCACATCATCATCCAGACGATGTTCTACGCCTACATGGCGACCGCCTGGAATTTGATGTGCGGCTATACGGGGCGTCTTTCTTTGGGCCACAGCGCCTATATTGCGGTGGCGGCATATACCTCGCTGATCCTATATAAATCCTTTGCATTGACTCCATGGATCGGCATGCTGCTGGGTGGCCTGCTGGCTATGGGATTGATGTTCATCATCGCTTTCCCTTGCTTCCGCTTCGGCCTGAAGGGACCCTATTTCACGCTTTCCAGCATTGCGATTATGGAAATCGTCCGCTATCTGCTCACCAGCATGCGAAGCATCACCAGCGGATCGCTGGGCATGTCCTTGCCGTATCACAAATCCAGCTTTCTTCTGTTCCAGTTCGACGCCAAGGAGCCGTATTTCATTATTATTGTGATTTTCTGGCTGGCGGCTGTTCTGCTGCTGTGGAAAATGGAGCGTACGCGGTATTATCTCGAAGCGATTCGCGAGGATGACGATGCGGCGGCGGCGCTGGGCATTTCCATCAATAAGAACCTCATCAGAGCCGCTCTTCTGAGCGCATTCCTTGTGGCCATTGGCGGCACCTTCTATGTACAGTATTATCGCTATATTGATCCCCATACGATTTGCGGTTTCCCAATGGCACTGAACCTGGCGCTGATTGCGATCATTGGCGGCAGCGGTACGATTTTAGGGCCCACCATCGGCGCGGCGCTGGTCATTCCCATCTCCGAAGTCCTGCGCACCATTCTGGGCGATAAACTGTCCGGGCTGCACCTGTTCATATATGGAGTCCTGCTGATCATTATGATCATCTATATGCCCAGAGGCGTAATCAGTATTCCCGGCATTCTCAAAAAACGAGCCGCCAGTAAAGCAAGGGTGAAAGCGCTTGCAATGGAAGCCGGAGGTAAGATTCATGAGTGAGGTCATTTTGCAGGTACAGGGAATCTCCAAGAGTTTCGGCGGCTTGAAGGCTACAAATAACGTTTCCTTCGATCTGCATAAGAATGAAATCCTGGGCATTATAGGCCCCAATGGCGCCGGAAAATCCACGCTGTTCAATTTGATTACAAACTTTTACCGCGTGGACGAAGGCGGCATCCTTTATAAAGGCGAAAACATAACGGGCCTGACGCCGGATAAGGTCTGCAAAAAAGGTTTGACCAGGACGTTCCAGGTGGCAAAGCCGTTTCCCGGGCTGACCATATTCGACAATATTCTGGTAGCCTGCCTGCCGAAATCCCCCACCGTTGCCGAGGCCCGGGATAGAGTCGGTGATATTTTAAAAAAGGTCAAGCTGGATGGCAAGGCGAATGAAATGGGCGGCCGTCTGACCACGCTGGAGCGCAAGCGCCTGGAGTTGGGGAAGGCGCTGTCCACGAATCCCGAGGTTCTGATGCTGGATGAGGTCATGACCGGCCTGAAGCCCCATGAAATGCAAGAAATGATGCAATTCGTTCAGCAATTGAAGAGTTCTATGACGATCATGGTTGTGGAGCATGTCATGAAGGTCATCATGAACATCAGCGACCGCATTATCGTGCTCGACTATGGCACCAAGATTGCAGAAGGCACGCCGCAGGACGTGACCAACAATGAGAAGGTCATAGAAGCTTATTTAGGGAGGAGTGCCAAGCATGCTTGAAATTGAGAAATTGAATGTCGCATACGGTGATACGCAGGTTATCTGGGATCTCAATCTCCATGTGGAGGAAGGGGAGATCATAACGCTTCTCGGGCCGAACGGCGCCGGAAAAACCACGCTGCTCCATACGATTTGCGGCCTGATCCGCCCCACCTCCGGCAAAATCACATTTTGCGGTGAGGATCTGCTGGCGGTTAAGCCGTATAAGCGCCCGGGGAAGGGCATTGTTATGGTTCCGGAGGGCAGAAAACTCTTTCCTAAAATGACCGTTGAGGAAAATCTCACCATGGCGGCCAAGGGCGGCGTGATTGACCCCGAGACGAAGAATTGGGTCTTTGAACTGATGCCCCGGCTGGCTGAGCGCCGTAAGCAGCTGGCGGGCACCCTCAGCGGCGGCGAGCAGCAAATGTGCGCCATTGCGCGCGGCATCATGGCGATGCCAAAGCTGTTGATGCTGGACGAACCCTCCCTGGGTCTTGCCCCCCTTATTGTAGAAGAGGTATTCAATATATTGCTCAATTTAAAAGAAAGGGGGATCACAATATTTTTTGTTGAGCAATTTGTGGAACGATCGCTTGGCGTTTCTCAGCGCGGCTATTTGCTGGAGGATGGAAGAATTGCACTGGAGGAAGATAGTAAGGCCATGCTTGGTAACGCATATATCATGCAGGTTTATTTAGGTCTCTAACACAAACTGCCAAAACTGAAAGGAGAAGAAAAATGAACAAAAAAAAGATGGTCGCCATGTTCCTATGCCTAATACTTGTGCTGTCAGTCATCACCGCCTGCACACCGGCGGAAACGACTCCACCGGGCAATGCCGCGCCTGCTGATGTTAACGTATATGTCGGCATCGAAGAGCCTTTGACTGGCGCAAACGCAGCCCTTGGTAGCGCTGAATACAACGCCATTGAGATGTGCATCGGGATGCTCAACGAAAATGGCGGCGTTGCAGGAAAGTATCCGATCACCTATGAAACTGTGGATACGCAGAGCGATGCAGCTACCGCCTCTTCCGAGGTGGAGCGTTTGATCACCACGAAAAACGTTCCTGTGATGATCGGATCCTATGGTTCGGGCCTTGCAGCCGCAGTCAGTGAAGTATGCGAGCGCTACAAGACGCTGCTATGGGAGCAGTCCGGAGCTGCCGATACCCTGTTGCAGAACGGTTACGAGTGGACCTTCCGTACTGAGTCCATGGCATCCCTGTGGGGGGCTACCTCCGTTGAATACATCACAGACCAAGCCGACTATGTGAAGCAGGTCCTGGGCAAGGATATCACCGACCTGAAGGTTGCCATCATCCATGAAGACGGCTCTTACGGCACTGCCGTCGGCCAGGGCAACTATGCCGCAGCAGAGAAAGCCGGCATGGACATTGTTGTTAATGAAGCATACGCTTCCAGCACTCTGGATCTTTCCAGCGTCATTATGAAGCTGATCGCCGCAAAACCCGACGTACTGCTGCTGACCGGCTACATCAATGACGGCTCTCTCTTCCTCAAACAGTCCAAGGAACTGGGCTTCACCGTTCCCATTCTGGTCACGCACAGCGGAGGCCACAGCGTGCAGGCATTCGTCGATGCCATTGGAGACCAGGCCAATTATCTCTTAACAGTGGATCCCGTAGCCTGCAATCCCAAGCTGGACAACTTCTCCCCCGAAATCCAGACTGTCTTCAAGGAATTTGAGAAGCGTTGGACCGAAAAATATGGCGTTCGGCCCGCCCACCACGTTGAAATGCGCGCTTTTGCCCAATCCTATCTGTTCTTTACCCAGGTCGCACCGGTGGCAATTGAGAAATCCGGCGAATTCACCGCTGCTTCCTGCCGCGACGCGATTCTCTCGCTTAACTTGGACGCCTCTCAGAATCTGATGGGGGCTGCCGTCAAGTTTTCTACGCCTGATGAACCGTTCATTGACCCCGTTCAGGGCAATAAGCATACTGGCCAGAACATCTATGCCGGCGCTTTCATCAACCAGTATTTCGACGGAGAGCTCTACTGCGTATGGCCCGAGGAATATGCGCAAAAGGAAGGCGTTCTGTTCCTGCCGTCCTCCAGCTCGCTGTCCGCCGGCGTGGTCAACTAATTACCGCTTTGCCTCTCTATGGAATAGGGCGGACAGATTCAAACAAAAGAGAAGCCATTCGCGAAGAGCGGGTGGTTTCTTTGCCTTGTAGCTTTAGCGGTGGTTCCGATCGAAAAGGGAGGGAGGAAAATACGCTGATAAAAAAAGTAGATAGTATTCTGAACGAGGCGTCAGTGCCTGGCGCCCATGATTTTAGTTGAAGGGTGGTTTGAAAGCAGAATGAAGAAAGATCAGACGAAGCAGCGCTGGAGGCTCGGCAAAAGAATCAGGGGAGGATTTACGAAAATCACATTTGTCATCATTATCATGATGCTCATCAGTATCGCGTCAGGTGTGATCCTGGCGTCATACGCGAGGGGGATTTACGACGGGCCCTATCAGCGTATGGCGGTCGTCGATCAGATAGAACTGGGACTGGAAAATCTGCAACGGCTTATGTATACCGCCATCGCCGAGGACAATCCGGAATTGATCAAAGCGGCGGCGGCACAATTTGACGATAACTGGAAAGTCCTCGATGAAAATATTGAGAAGCTGAAAGAGCTTTCCTCCGAGGAAGAAATTACTGAAATTGACCTTTTCCAAAGTAAGGTAGACAGGGCGAAGGACTCCGCACAAAGGATCCTGTCCGTGTTGACCGCATTCGACGCCAATAACCAGAATGAAAACAGCACGGCGCTGGTCATTATGAAAGGGGAAGCCGTCCTGACGACCTTCGAAAGCGCGGCCGTAGTCCTGGTTACGCTGAAAGACCAGTCGGAACAGGCGGCTGCGGTATATCTGCAAAACACGTTTTACGCGCAGATTCTGGCCGTAGGTCTTATGGCGGTTTTACTGATTATCAGTATTGTTGTTTCGGGGACGGTCAGCAAGCGCCTGGAAAAAGAGATCACCGTGCCGGTGGAGGAGCTGGTGGAAGTCAGCGCCAGGCTTTCCAGAGGGGAAACCGACGTCTCCATTACCTATGACAGGGACAACGAACTCGGCGTGCTGGCCTCCAGCATGAAAGGGATCGTCGCCGCGCTGAAGGATCTCATCGAAGAGGCGAACTCCCTTTCCCGCTCGGCGGTGGAAGGCGACCTGGAAAGCCGCGGCGACGCGGAGAAGTTCCAGGGCAGTTACCGCGAGATCATCCAAGGGGTCAATAATACCCTTGACGCCCTCATCGATCCGCTGAAAACCGCGGCAGGCTATATGGAGCAGATCAGCAAGGGCCAGATTCCGGAAAAGATCACAGCGGAAGCCCGGGGGGAATTTAGTGAGATCAACAACAGCATCAATACCTGTATCGACGCGGTAAACAGGCTGGTGGACGATACCGGGGAACTGGTCGGCGCGGCCATCCACGGCAGGCTGAGCGAGCGGGCCGACAGCAGCTTCCACGGAGGGGATTTCGCAAAGGTCATCGACGGCGTCAACAGGACCATCGATACGCTGGTGGGTCATATCGACGCGCTGCCTTCGCCGGTTATGATCATCAACAAGGATTATGAGATCCAGTACATAAACAATGCCGGAGCGGACTTCGCAGGCCGACCCCTGGAAGAACTGGCCGGTTCCAAATGTTACGACGCGTTCCGTATCGGAGACTGCGGCACTGAAAACTGCGTTTGCCTGAGGGCTATGAAGGAGGCGGAAATGACCGTCCGCGACTCCACGGCGCAGCCCGGTGAAAAGACCTACGACATATCCTATACCGGCATACCGCTTACCGACGAAAACCGGGAGATCATCGGCGCCCTGGAACTCATCGCCGATCAGACGGAAGTGAGAAACGCCGCGCGCCAGGCGGAAAAGAACGTGGAAATCGCGAAGAGGCAGGCGGAATTCCAGGATCAGGAAGTGGATCAACTCATCATAAATCTTGAGAAACTGGCGGCGGGCGATCTGTCCATCACGATCGCCGAAAGGGAAACTGACGAGGATACGCGGCGGATCGGAGAGAATTTCGACAGGGTCAATGCCTGCCTGAACCGCTCGGTCGCGGCAATCGGGGCATTGATCACCGACGCGGAGGAAATGACAAAGGCGGCCCTGGAAGGAAGACTGGACTACAGGACGGATACGTCCAGGCACGGCGGCAGTTTCGCCATGATCATGGAAGGTCTGAATCAGACCCTGGACGCCGTCGTGGATCCCATCATCAACGCTTTAGGAGTGATGAAAGCCATGGAACAGGGGGATCTCGGCACCAAGATGGAGGGCGATTATCAGGGCGAATACGCAGTGATAAAAGCGGCCATGAACGAAACGATCCGGAATATCCAAAGCTATATCGGCGAGATCTCAACCGTATTGGCAGAAGTCGCGCGCGGCAACCTGAACCTTGCCATTACGGCGGACTATAAAGGCGACTTCATTGAGATCAAGGAATCCCTGAACAATATTATCGTGACCCTGAAACAGGTGATGGGCGAGATCAGCGACGCCGCGGAGCAGGTGTCCAGCGGTTCCAGGCAGGTATCCGAGGGGAGCCAGACGCTTTCCCAGGGCTCGACGTTGCAGGCGAGCTCCATCGAGGAGCTCACCTCCTCCATTTCCGAAATCGCGGAACAGACGAAACGCAACGCCGTCAACGCAAACCAGGCTCATGAACTGGCCAACAGCGTGAAGGAAAATGCGGAAAAGGGCAATACGCAGATGAAGGATATGCTCAGATCCATGGAAGAGATCAATGCATCGTCGGCCAATATATCAAAAATTATTAAAGTTATTGACGATATCGCCTTCCAAACCAATATCCTCGCTTTGAACGCCGCGGTGGAAGCAGCCAGAGCCGGCCAGCACGGCAGAGGCTTCGCGGTGGTGGCGGAGGAGGTAAGAAACCTTGCGGCAAGAAGCGCGTCGGCGGCCAGTGAGACCACCGGCCTCATCGAAGGGTCCATCGGCAAGGTGAAGGTCGGAACAAAGCTGGCAAACGAAACGGCCTCCGCTCTGAATGAGATCGTGAAGGGGATCGAAAGCGCGGCTGAGATTGTCGGAGAGATCGCCAACGCGTCCAACGAGCAGGCGTCAGCCATTACTCTCGTCAATAAAGGCATCGGGCAGGTTTCGGAAGTGGTCCAGAACAATTCCGCCATGGCGGAAGAGAGCGCCGCCGCCAGCGAAGAGCTTTCCAGCCAGGCGGAGCTTCTGAAGGAAATGATGGCAAGATTCCAGTTGAACAAAGGGATGAAGTCCCTGCCGGGAAATGACTCCCGGACAAGGCTTCTTGCGGAAGCCGTCCGCAGCGGCGGCCATACGGCCTCGCCTGATGAAATCCCCCCTGAAATCAAAGCGCCAAAGGATAAAAAGGCGAAAAATAAGGATCTGAAGAAGGATCCGAAAAAAGATCCGAAAATCCTGTTATCCGAAGAGGAGTTCGACAAATATTAACCCTATCATTCCTCGAATTTAAAGATACTTCCCCGCGAAGTATCTTTATTTTTCTTGAATTGATCAGACAGAAAAAGAACGACGGTGCCGGAACCCTCCTCCTGGCGGATTAGCGCCTACGGTTGTCTCCTTACCGTTTTTTCTTTGCATCTATATATTTTGCGATCTTTCTTGACGCGGAGGATTGGCTGATCTTCAGCGCTTTTGCCAAAGCCACAGTGGTGGGGTGTTTTTTATATGCGTTAACGATAATGCTTCTTTCAAATTCTTCTAATTGCTCGTCCAAATTTTTCGAAGGGTCATAGGCTGGAGCGAGAGAATCGCTGGACATTATATTTTGATCCGCCCGCATCTCATACGGCAGATGCTCCACTTCGACGATGTCGCTCAGGTCTGTGATGACCAGCCGTTCCACCAGGTTTTCCAGCTGGCGCACATTCCCCGGCCAGGGATGGCGCTCAAAAAAGTCCAGAAGCTGGGGCGAAAACAGGACGTTCTTATCATATTCTTTGTTGAACCTTTTTAAAAATTCAAGCGCCATGATGCAGATGTCTTCTTTGCGTTCACGCAAGGCAGGCACATGGATCCGCAGCACGTTCAGCCGATAGAACAAGTCGCGGCGGAACAGGCCTTTCTTTATGTCGCTTTCCAGATCCCGGTTCGTTGCGGCAATCAATTTAAAATCAAGGGAAATGAGGTCCATCCCCGAGATCCTTTGCATGGTCTTTTCCTGGATCAACTGGAGCAGTTTGGTCTGTACATGCAAGGGGAGATCTCCGATTTCATCCAGGAACAGGGTCCCGCCTTTGGCCAGCTCGATCTTGCCTATTTTTCCGCGGCTGTCCGCACCGGTAAAAGCGCCTTTTTCATATCCGAACAATTCGGATTCTATCAGGTTTTCGTTTATGACGGAACAATTGATTGCAATAAATGGGTTTTCCGCTCTGGGGCTTACAGAGTGGATCGCCCTTGCTATCATACTCTTGCCGACGCCGGTTTCGCCGGTAATCAAGACATTGGCCTTTGTATCGGCGGTGTTCAGGATCATTTCCCATAGATCCTTCGTCGCCTGACTTCTTATAATCATCTCTTTTGGTAAGAGATTTTTGCTGCGAAGCATCATCATCTCCTCGTTACGAAGCATCAGAGTTTCCTGCAGCTCATTGTATTTTTTCTTGATGTTGTTGATCTGAGACGAATCCAAGGAATTAAAACAAACGACATACTTGATCTCACCGTCGTTATTGAAGATAGGCACTCCGGTCGTCAGGACCGGCTGTCCCAGATAGTTCATCTGTCTTTTGGTGATCTTCTTTTTTGTCTTCAGCACAATAGCGGTGATGGAAGGAGCGAATACCCCCTCTTTTTCCAGTTCATAAACGGTCTTCCCCAATACGTATTCGGCGGATACGCCAAAATGGCGGTCATAGGTGTCCGTGACCCGGACGACATTGCCATGGGCGTCGCAGACCATGACTTCATCCGCCAGAATAACATTGTTATCCGGGCCGAGCAGATCAAAAATCATGTCTGTTTCCGACTTTGTCAAGGAATTTGTTTCCAGAAATCCTTCATTGTGTTTGACAGATTCGCTGTTTTGATCACTCATTGTCGTTTCCCTCAAATTATCTGAATCGCACACAGTATTTCAAATCGAACAAGCCGATTTGAACTCAGCCTATATTTATAGGTTAATAGAGCATTACTGCAATGTCAATCCTTATCCGTCAGCTCTTAATAAATCCTGATGAAAAATCTATAAAGC
>DATMXY010000500.1:0-3198 GCA_035561275.1 Anaerovoracaceae bacterium
GTATTATAATTTATGAAGAGGCGATTAAATGTGTTACAAAACTTTTTCATGAAATCGGAAATCATTTCTTTGATTTTTTTATTCTTTCTTTTGTCCTTTCTTCCCCGAGGATCTGCTGGATTTGCCAGATGTCCGGCGACATGGCGCGGCCCATCAGTGCGAGGCGGACCACCGTGCTCACGTCCCCCACATGGCCTTTGTACTGCTCGGGATTCTTCTTGTAGTCCTTGGGCCTCGCGGCATAACCGTTTACCTCGGCGATCTCCCTTATCTTGTCGAACCATTGGGTCTGGTCGTCGCTGTGGTCATAGCTTTCCAGATAAGCGGACAGGATCGTTTTCACGTCCGCGGCGCTTACGTTTTCCGGATAAGCGTCTTCAATTTTAAAGTAATCGTCATAGAAATAGCTGATAAACTCGAACATCTGGCGGGCAAAGATAAAATCCTTCCTCGGCTTTTCCCCTTGCCGGCCCAGGTCCAGGATCTTCATCAGATAGTCTTCCCGCCCCTCAAAAAGGCTTACGAGTTCCGGGCGGTACGCTTTCGCCCAGCCGATGAGAAATTGGCAAAGTTCGCCTGCTGGGATCTTGACCAAAATGTCCTTACTGATGTCGTTGAGTTTGTTCAGGTCGAACAGGGCCCCCGAGTTGCTCATCTTTTCCACGGTAAATTCGAAAGATTCCTGGGGGGCGTCTGGGTTTTCCAGGCGCCATTCCTCGTAATTGGAATTCAATATGGTCAGGAGGTATTCCCGCACCGCCTTCGGGTGGTAGCCCTCACTGCGGTAATAATCCAGGGAAAGCTCCGGGTCTTTTCTTTTTGAAAGCTTTCTCTTGTTTCCGTCTTCCATTTTCATGAGCTGGGCCGTATGGCAGTAAACCGGAAGGGGCCAGTTCAGGGTCTCAAAGAGCTCCACATGGATCGGCAGGGAGGGCAGCCATTCCGCTCCCCTTACCACATGGGTCGTCCGCATCAGGTGGTCGTCCACCACATGGGCGAAATGATAGGTGGGGATCCCGTTTGCCTTCAGAAGAACCACGTCCTGCACGTTTTCCGGCATGACCAGCGTGCCGCGGATGCCGTCTTCCACAGAGATCATCCGGATTTCATTTCCTTCATTTTCCGGACCGCTCAGTACGCCCTGGGATCGGAGCCTGACCACGAAGGGCTGGCCCTGATCCAATCTGCTTTGGACTTCTTCCAGGGTCAGGTCCCTGTGCTTTGCCCATTTGCCGTAATAGCCGGGGTTCTCCTTCAGCCGTTCCTGTTCTTCACGGATCGCATTCAGTTCATCCTCCGTGCAGAAGCAGGGATAGGCCTGTCCCCGCCGAACCATCTGTTTTACGTAAGTCTGGTAGATTTTCGCCCTCCGGCTCTGGTAATACGGGCCGTAATCTCCTGTCTCACCGTCCATGGAAGCGCCTTCGTCGAAGTTCACTCCAAAGAACGCCAGCGAGGAAATGATGGCTTCCACGGCGCCTTCCACCTGCCGTTTGTCATCGGTGTCCTCGATCCTTAAATAGAAAACGCCGCCGCTCTGATGGGCAAGGCGTTCGTCCACAAACGCGCCGTAAAGGTTGCCGAGGTGAATAAAACCTGTGGGGCTCGGGCCCAGCCGCGTCACCTTGGCGCCGGCGGGAAGCTTTCTCTCCGGATAGACGAATTCGTATTCCGCAGGGTCTCTTGAGATGTGCGGAAAGAGCAGCTCCGCCAATTTGTCGTGATCCATGATATCTTATCCTCCGTATCGGTTATAACTTAGAGAAGTTAAACTTAGTATACCACCTGCAGAGTATATACTGTTCAGGTGGTATATATCGTTAACATTATATACTTTGCCCAAATTTGAATCAATATAAAATGGACGCTAATGCGGCGTCACTGTATTAACTCCCGGTAATTTTCATAGGTGACGGGCTGCCCAAAGAGGAAATAACCGGGTTCAAGATTCGCCTGGTAATAGGATATCATAAAGTGCAGGTGCGGGCCCGTAGAAAATCCGGTGGTGCCCACTTCCCCGACTTTTTGGCCCCGTTCAACAATATCTCCTGTTTTTACGGAAAGGTTAAGCATGTGTTGATAGACGCTGAATAAACCCTCCCCGTGATCGATGATAACAGTATTTCCGGTAAGGATCAGCTGTCTCGCCAGAGCCACTTTACCGCGGTTTGCGGCCTTTACCTCCGTCCCTTCCGGTGCGGCAATGTCCAGGCCGAGATGCCTGTAAGAAGTCGGGATATCGTTGACATAGCGGGTCTCTCCGAACTCCGTGGAAAGGCGTCCCCTGGCCGGCAGGATGAAATCTTCCGTATAATACCTGACAGGCTCCGATTGATTTCTAACAGGCGTAAAGTATTTGTAATATTCAGCGTAGGCCTCGTCGTTTCTTGTTTCCTGCTCCATCTGCGGGTCAGCGTATAAGTATTGGATTTGATAATCATATGCCGCAACCTCAATGCCCTGCGTAAACTCAGTCCCGCTGCTTACGCTGCCGTATTTGATCTGATACGTCCCCGGTTTCACATTGTAATTTGTGGGTAGATAACCCCTGAGAAAACCATCCTCCTGAAACCATCGGAAGTTATCGTAGATGGATTGCTCGAAAATAATGTCCTCAGGCGTCTTGGCATAGTAGACTTTGACCTCCAGCAGCTGACCCTGAGAAAGCCGCTGCCCGGAAAAAACGAATTTCGCCGGCAGATCCGCAACCACAGGTATTTCAAGCACATATTTCCCCCGGTAGGGGTCGGATTCCCCGGTCCATTCCAGGGTCAGTTCATACGTGAAATTTCCGTTCCGTGCAGGCAGCGGAAGGGCGGATAGTACCGCCTGTTCTTCCGGAACGGTCTGGCCGGAGTCCTTCTCAACGATTCTCAGGCTGGCCCGGTCCGGCTCTTTACCCATGACCACCGCTAATTTGTCTTCATATGCGTGTGCCGCGGCGGCGGGTGGTTTATCATCGCTTGCATCGACCTTCTCTTCCGGAGCCTTTGGCGGCGTATACCATTGTCCGCTCTTTTTTTGTATGTTCCACTCTTCCGTGGTCAGGTCAAAGAAGACCGGGGTTCCGTTCAGCATAACTTCCGGCGCCGGCTCAAGACGGTCTGCGTAGATGCGCTCATAAAAACGGTCCAGCCAAAAATCGGGTTCCGCTTGATAGGAATAGAACCCGAAAGACAGGACCGCTATGATCAATAA
>DATMXY010000501.1:0-2893 GCA_035561275.1 Anaerovoracaceae bacterium
GATATGAAGAAAAATGCTAAAAAAACCTCCTCTTTTAAGAGGAGGCGTCTGAATATTCATAACCGTATTTGTATTTCTTTCCATATTTGCCGTAGCCGTATCCGCCTTTTCGTTCCACTCCGTTCAGTACCAGCCCCAGAACCTTCGCCTCTACAAAAGCCAGGCGGGAAAGGGTTTTGGAAAGCTCGGGCTGAAGGGTCTCCCCTTGTTTGACCACCACCACAACGCCGTCGCAAAGCTTGGACAGGTTTAAAGCATCGGAAATCATGTTTACGGGCGGAGTATCCATTAAAATATAGTCAAACTCCTTCTCCAGGCCGGCAAGACAGGCCTCCATGCCCTCTCCCCCCAGCAATTCCCCGGGATTCGGCGGCGCAGTGCCCGCGCAGATCACCTCGAGGTTGGGATAGACGGTATCCCGGAAGCAGCTCTCAAGCCCGCACAGGCCTCCCAGAAAATCGGAAATACCCGGAATGCTTTTGAGTTTAAGGATCTTATGAATGATAGGCTTCCGCAGATCGCAGTCGATCAGCAGGACCCTGGAATCGGTCTGGGCAAGCGTAATGGCCAGATTGACGCAGGTGGTGCTCTTTCCCTCCTTGGGCAGGCCGCTGGTCACAATGATCTTCCTGCACCCTTTTTTATTGAGGGAAAAGATCAGATTGGTCCGGATCATTTTATAGGCCTCTGTTACGGCAAAGTCGGAAGCCTCTGTGATATGGGCGCGTATCTTGCGACCCCGGGGCTTCTTTTTCGTTTTCAGCATCTAATCCTTTTCCTCCTGATCGTCAAATTTGGGGATCACTCCCAGGATCGGAACCTGATAATTCCTGATCAGATCATCCTCGTCTTTTACACGCCGGTCCAGCATTTCCAGAAGGAAGACTGCCAGCACGGCCAAGACCAGGCTGAGAAGCGCGCCGATGGCCGTATTCAGCAAGACGTTGGGACTGGACGGTCCATTAGGAAGACGGGCCGGGTCCACCACCCGAACGGCGTCCGCGTCCTTGATTTCGATGATTTTCCGGGGGGCAAGCTCTGAGATGGTGTCGGCGATCAGCAGGGCGTCTTTAGGATCGGTATATTCCACTTCGATTTCAAAGATTTCCGTATTGTTCACCGCGGTGATCCGGATCATCTGTTTGAGATCCTCGCCGGTAATGCCGAGCTTGACGGACGCAGCCACAGAATCCAGGAAGGAAGTGGTCTTCAGGATTTCAATATAAGTGTCCACCACTGCCTGGGCATAGGTCAATTCGCTGATGGAACCTACGGCAGTGGGATTTTCCTTATTGGGGCTGACATACATCTGGACAGAAGCCGTATACTGTTTCTGAAGCAGAAATTGACTGATCAGAAATGTGCCTGCCGTACCCACCGCAATGCACAATAAGATGATCCACAATCGCTTCATAAGGATCGATATGATATCCGAGAGGGAATATTCCACTTCCAGTTCCATGCGCGATCTCCTTGTCAAAAAAAAATTACCTCTTGGCTGAGTGCAATTTGTTGAATTACCTCTTGGTTAAATGCTATAGTCAGTTTATCGTAACCCATTATGAAAGTCAATCGGAAAGAGTCATTTATCAGGTAATTTGTCGAATGATCGAGTCGGATCTCTGAAACATCAAAAAAAAACAATGATATGCATAATTTCAGATCGATATACGGATTTACGGTAGTTTATCGGACAAAACTCTTTTGGACGCCTTCTCCCATTGAGTCAGATAACCGTTCAGCCGGTTTTTCTCCACCACCTCGAAAAACTCATGGTACCGGGGGGCCCGGGTGGTCAGGTTGTGGCAGTCGGAGCCTATCAGATCAATATATCCCTTTTTCACCAGCTTCATCGCGTACCGCCTCGTACTTTGGTCGACCAGGGCTGCGATATTCATCTGCAGAAGGCAGCCAAGATCGATAAGCTCGTCCAGGTTTTTTTCAGGCTTATGCCGGACGGCCTCATACCGCTCCACATGTGCGATCACCGGAGTGAATCCAAATTTGGCGATAAGCCTGTCGATGAGCCGGAACACGCTTCCGCTCCATTCTCTGGCATAAGGAAGTTCCAGAAGCAGATATTCCGTACCGGAAATACACAGGGCTTCCAGCCTATCATAAGCAAGAAGGATGTCCGATATCAGGGTTTCGCTGGCTAAAACAAGGCGGATGCCCGATATTTCTCCTCTGTCTTCAGACGCTTCCACAGCATTGGAAAGCGTAAGAAAAGCCTTCTCCCGCTGCTCGAGAAAATCCTTAAGCAGCTGCCGGTCAGGATAAAAATGAGGCGTCAGCACAACCGAAGACACCCCCTGCTTTTTAAGCAGCGCCAAAAGCGCCGCCGCTTCCTGCACATCTCTTGCCCCGTCGTCGATGCCAGGCAATATATGGCTATGTATCTCTATCATGTAAATCCTTTCAAATCGACCTGATTGATCTATTCGCTCAGCGTCTGATTGGAATATCCGTATCCATATTCATATTCATAATATTTTTTCTTGTACTTCCCGTATTTATAGAGGCCATAGCCTTTTTCAGGCGCCACATCGTTCAGGATCAGCCCCAGGACCTTTGCCTCTACAAAAGCAAGCCGGGAAAGAGCCTTGGTAAGCTCCGGATGAAGCGTCTGCTTCTGCCTGGTCACCACTACGACTCCGTCGCAAAGCTTGGAGAGGACCAGCGCATCGGAAACCATATTCACCGGAGGAGTATCGAACAGGATGTAATCAAAATCCTTCTCCAGCTGAGACAGCCATGCCTCCATGTCTTCGCTCCCGAGCAGTTCGCCGGGATTGGGCGGTATGGTCCCCGCACAGATCACTTTCAGACCGGGCAGATCCGTATCCCTCAGCGCTTCGCCGGATTCGCACAGTCCTGCCAGAAGATCCGAAAT
>DATMXY010000502.1:0-8064 GCA_035561275.1 Anaerovoracaceae bacterium
ATACGACCGCCGGCACCGCGGGACTTGACGCCAACGACGGAAACAAAGGCCTCAAACAGACCCGTCCCGCCTTTGGCGGAAACCTCATGGCGACCATCGTCTGCCCCGACACCAGGCCGCAGATGTCAACGGTGAGGCCGGGCGTGATGCAGAAAAGGGAGAAGCGCAAGGGGGCCACAGGAGAATTGATTCAGGTAAAAGCCGTCCTTTCAAAGAGCGACATCAGAACGGAGATCGTTGACATCGTAAAATCGGCCAGAGAAATCGTTTCCCTGACCGACGCGGAGATCATCTGCTCCGGAGGCCGCGGACTCGGAGATCCTTCCGGATTCGGGCTGATCAAAAAGTTTGCCGACAAGGTCGGCGGAGTAGTGGGTTCTTCCAGGGCGGCAGTCGACGCCGGATGGATCGATCATTCCCACCAGGTCGGGCAGACGGGGACCACCGTTAAGCCAAAGATCTATTTTGCCTGCGGTATCTCCGGCGCCATCCAGCATCTTGCCGGAATGCAGAGTTCCGATATCATCATAGCCATCAACAAGGATCCGGAAGCGCCCATCTTTGAAGTGGCTGATTTTGGGATCGTCGGCGATCTGTATAAAATAATCCCGGAAATTATATCAAGATGGGATGAAAATTAGGAGGTAAAAAATGAGTTTGAAAGAGGTTGTGATCGTCGACGCGGTAAGGACCGGTTTTGGGAAATATTTCGGAACGTTGACAAATATAGAGGCAGACGAGCTTGCGGCGCCGCTGCTTCTGGAGCTTGTGAACAGAAACAGGCTTGAAAAAAGCGATATTGGCCTTTGTGTCATGGGGAATGTAGACGGCCATTCGTCCGCCCCGAATCTCGGCAGGCTGGCTTTGCTCAGGGCGGGATTCCCGTTTGAAGTGCCCGGATTTACCGTGGAACATCAGTGCGGATCCGCTTTGCTGGCGATCAATACCGCCTACATGCAGATCGCGACGGGGATCATCGACGTCGCTCTGGCCGGCGGGGCCGAAAACCTGAGCAATGCACCGTACTGGATCGAAAACGCAAGGCAGGGGTTCCGTTTGGACGAAAAAGGATTAAAAATCCACTGCGAGTTCATGGAGACCGCAAGACGTGTCTGCGGCCCGGAGCTTTACAGGCAGAATGTCAACATGGGGATCACCGCGGAAAACCTTGCGGAAATATATAAAATCACAAGAGAAGAACAGGATGAGTTTGCATATCAGAGCCATCATAAATTCGCTGCCGCCCAGGCGAGTGGAAGAATGAAAAAAGAAATTCTGCCGCTGGAAGTGAAGACCAGAAAAGGAGTAGTAGTGTTTGAAACGGATGAACATGTCAAGGCCGATACCACTGTGGAAAAGCTCAGTGAACTCAGGCCCGCATTCAAAGAAGGCGGAACAGTGACCGCGGGCAATTCCTCCGGCATGAACGACGGGGCGGCAGCGGTTTTGATGATGACGAGAGAAAAGGCTGCCGCATTCGGCTTAAAGCCGCTGGCCTCCATCGGAAAGCATTGCAGCGTCGGGGTGGATCCGGCAATCATGGGGATCGGTCCCGCTTTCGCAATCCGCAATATTTTGAAGCAGGCGGGCACGAAGCTGGACGATTACGGCCTGTTTGAAGTAAATGAAGCCTTCTGCGCCCAGACCCTTGCGGTTTATAAAGAGCTGGGGCTGACGGACAAACAGCGGGAACGCTTCAATGTCAACGGCGGAGCCATTGCGGTGGGTCATCCGGTCGGCGCCTCCGGCGCCCGCCTGGTTCAGACGCTGATCTACGAAATGCAGGAGCGGGGAGCGCAGCGGGGAATTGCTACGCTTTGTTGCGGCGGCGGGACCGGTATCGCGACGGAATTGATACTGGAGGAATGACTTTTATAGTAGGGATTGATTGAATTCCCGAATAAGGAGGATATTTTATGCAATTTAAGGAAGTTTTTGTGGCAGGCTCCGGTTTTATGGGCGCCGGGATTGCGCAGACCTGTGCGATGTCCGGCCTTAAGGTTGTAATGTACGACATCAGCGAGTCCATTGTAAATAAAAGCTATGAGAATATCAAGGTGCTGATGAATAAGCTCGTTTCGAAAGGAAAGATGACGGCTGAAGAATATGACGCCGCAATTGCCAGGATTTCGGTCACGGCGGATATGGCTGACGCAAAGGATGCCGACATCGTCATTGAAGCGGCTCCGGAGAAGCTGGACATAAAAAAGGACATTTTTATGAAATTGGATGCCGTCTGCAAGCCGGAAGCAATTTTGACGACGAATACCTCGTCGCTTCCGATCACTGCAATGGCGGGAGTTACCAAACGGCCCGACAAGGTAATAGGAACGCACTTTTTCAGTCCTGTACCCCTGATGAAGCTTTGCGAAATCGTCGTGGGCTATACGACCTCGGAAGAGACTTACGAAAAGACGGTTGAATTTGCAAAGCAGATCCATAAAGAAACGATCCGCGCCTTTGACAAGGGCGGATTTGTCGTCGACAGAATGCTGAACCTCTTTCTGAATGAAGCGGCGAATCTTTTGGAAGAAGGCGTAGGCACAGTCGAAGATATCGACAAAGGATGCAAACTCGGCCTGAATCATCCGATGGGGCCGCTGGAGCTGATGGATCTGGTTGGAAGCGATATTACACTGGCCGTTATGGAGGCTCTGTACGATGAATATAACGACCCGAGATACCGGCCGAGCACTTTGCTTAAGACCATGGTGAGAGCGGGCCATTGCGGCCGCAAGAGCGGGATCGGTTTTTACGATTACAGGGACGGAACGCAAAAACCGATTAAGAGATAGCGTGGCAAAGGAGATAGATATCATGGAATACCAATACATTATAATTGAGAAAAAAGGAAAAATTGCCTGCATTACCATCGACCGCGAGGAAGTCTTAAACGCGTTGACCGGTGAAGTGATCGTCGAGCTGGACACAGCTTTTCATGAACTGCATCATGACAATGAAATCCGATGCATCATAATAACCGGTAAGGGCAGGGCCTTTGTGGCAGGGGCGGATATTGCGCTGCTCAATACTTTTACGGGGCAGCAGGGCAGGAATCTTGCGAGATTGGGCCAGGCTATGATGAACTACGTCGAGTCTATGGATAAACCTGTGATTGCCGCAATTAACGGATTTGCCATCGGTGGCGGCTGTGAACTGGCGATGTGCTGCGACATCAGGATCGCTTCCAAAAACGCCAAATTCGGGCAGCCCGAGGTCAATTTGGGCATCACGCCAGGTTATGGCGGCTCCCAGAGGCTGACCAGGCTGGTGGGAAAGGGCATGGCAAAGTATCTGTGTCTGACCGGAGACCAGATCACCGCCGACGAGGCAAAGGAGATCGGGCTGGTGGAAAAGGTAGTTCCTATCGAGGAGCTTATGGATGAGGCCTTTGCGACCGCGAAGAAGATCACTTCTTGGGCGCCCATCGCCGCAGGGCTCATAAAACTTGCGATCAATGCCAGTGAAGACGTTCCGTTAAGTTATGGCATAGCTTATGAAGCAGAACTTTATAACACGGCATTTCAGACGGAAGACAGGGAAGAAGGGTTATCTGCCTTTTTGGAAAAGAGAAAGCCTTCATTCAATAATAAATAAAGAAAGGTAAGGTCTGATGGAAACTAATATTACGTCCATTACGTCCAAGCAGATGCTGAATGAACTCCTTGACAATCATTATAAAACAGCGTTGGAAGCAAAGGCGGAAGGCAAACCGGTCGCCTGGGCTACGTCCATATGCCCGCAGGAGCTTCTGGAGACGCTGGACATAGACGTCGTGTACCCGGAAAACCATGCGGCCGCCATCGGAGCCAGAAAAGGCGCTCCTGAATTTATTCAGCAGGCGGAAGGCAGGGGTTATTCGTCGGACATATGTTCCTATGCGAGAGTAAATATGGGGTATACCGACATCAGGCATTCCGATGCCGGCGACATCCCGATGCCGGACCTGATTTTCTGCTGTACCAATATCTGCAATACGGTATTAAAATGGTATGAAAACCTGGCAAAGACATTGAAAGTACCGCTGATCATGTTTGATATGCCTTTTAACCATACCTATCATGTGCCGGACCACAGCGTCGTCTATATGAGAGGCCAGATCGAACACGCCATCGAACATCTGGAAAAAATCACGAAGCGGAAATTCGACTACGACAAGCTCGGCGAGATCATGGAACTCTCCAATCAGACCTGCGAATGGTGGAAAAGAGCCACGGATCTGGCGAAGGCAAGGCCGTCGCCGCTGAACGGATTCGATATGTTTAACTATATGGCGATGATCGTATGTATGAGAGGTAAAAAAGAGGGCCGGGAAATCTTCAAGCTTTGGTATGAGGAATTAAAAGATAAGGCTGATACAGGGATCGGGCCCTGGAAGGATCAGGAAGAAATATACCGGATCATGTGGGACGGAATCGCATGCTGGCCGCACCTGTCGGTCACCTATAAGATATTAAAAAAGCACGGCGTCAATATGGTTACTTCAACTTATCCCGAGTCCTGGAACGTGCGGTATGAAAAGAATGACATCAGCGGAATGGCAAGGGCATACAGCTCCAATTACGCCAATCGAAATCTGGACTACGACACGCAAAACGTAACGAAACTTGTTGACGAATTCTCCCTTGACGGCATTGTATATCATAACAACAGAAGCTGCAAGCTTATGGATTTCAGAACCTTTGAAGTACAGAGAAGGGTAATGGGAAGTACCGGAATCCCATCCGTCATCTTTGACGGCGACCAGACCGATCCGAGAATTTTCTCGGAAGCTCAATATGAGACCAGGATCCAGGCATTGATCGAGATGATGGAGCAAAATAAAAAGCGGGGAGGAAACAACAATGGCTGACATAAAGAAATTGATCAATCAGCTTGAAGAAGCTGCGCTTCATCCTGCCAAAACCGTTGCCGAATCCATGAAGCAGACAAAGAAAAAAGGGGTCGGCTGCTTTCCGATTTATACTCCCGAAGAGATCGTATATGCCGCGGGATATCTTCCGGTGGGCGTATGGGGCGGGAAGACTGAAATCGCGCTTGCCGATAAGTACCTGCAAGGGTTTTGCTGCTCCATTATGAGGGTCAACCTGGAATTTGGAATGAAAGGTACCTATAATCTGTTAAAAGCCGTTATCATACCGGCGTTTTGCGATACTCTGAAATGTGTCTGCGAGAATTGGAAGGCGGCGGTGCCCCAGGTCCCGGTCATTCCCATCGTCTATCCGCAGAACAGGCTGCTGAAATCAGGCTTTGTTTATATGGTCGATGAATTCAACCGGGTAAAAAAAGAATTTGAAAAGCTGAAAGGATCTGAGATAACGGAGGATGATCTGAACCAGGCATTTGATATTTATGAGAACTACAGGGAAACCATGAGGAGCTTTGCTGAAGTCGTTAAGGATTATCCTGTTACCATGAATGCCAGAACAAGGCATCTGATCATAAAGGCGGGATATTTCATGGATAAGAAGTATTATACGGAAATGATCCGGGACCTGACCGAGGCCTTAAAACGAATGCCGCCGGAAGAATTCAAAGGCATTAAAATAGTTGCCACGGGATATCTTGGCGAGCCGGTTGAATTGCTTGACGTTTTCGTCGGGAACAATATCGCTGTGGCCGCCGACGACTTTGCGCAGGAATCGAGGCAGTTCAGGGTCCCCGCCAGAAAGGAAGGAAGCGCGCTGGAGAAAATGGCCTGGCGGGTTGTCGATCAGAGAGGATGCACATTCTTATTTGAAGAAGAGAAGACCAAAGGAAAGATGCTGATCGATATGGTAAAGGAAAGCAAGGCGCAGGCAATCGTCGTCGTTATGATGAAGTTCTGTGATCCCGAAGAATTCGATTATCCGGTCATGAAAGAAGAAATCGAAGCAGCCGGAATCCCGCTGCTTTATCTGGAAATTGAAATGCAGATGGATTCCTTTGAGCAGCTGAGAACGCGCGTACAGAGCTTTGCGGAAATGCTGGGTTAAGTTGGAGGGCGATTTATGTTTTTAGGGATAGACATAGGATCCTCATCCTCCAAGGCTGCCATAATCAACGATAATAACGAGCTTGTCGCGTGCAGCGTCGTCAACATGGGGACGGGTACGAAGGGTCCGGAAAACGCTTTGGCAGAGGCATTGAATATTGCCGGCATCAGTAAGAAAAATATCAGGTATACGATCGCTACCGGGTATGGGCGCATCATTTACCAGGAGGCGGACAGTCAGATCACAGAGATCAGCTGCCACGCAAAAGGCGTGTCCTTCCTGATGGACGACGTTGTTACGGTAATCGATATCGGCGGCCAGGATTCCAAGGTAATTAAAATAGATGGTGAGGGAAAAGTCAAAAATTTTGTCATGAATGAAAAATGCGCCGCCGGGACAGGCAGATTTCTGGAAGTCATGGCAAGAGTTCTTGGATGCCGGATCGGAGAATTATCGGATCTTGCGGACAAAGCAACCATAGACATTCCCATCAGCAGCGTCTGTACCGTTTTTGCGGAAAGCGAAGTCATATCCAGACTGGCGTCAGGCGCCAAGATAGAAGATGTCGCGAGAGGCGCCCATGTCGCTATTGTAAAAAGAGTGGCGGGCATGTGTAACCGTGTGGGATATAAACCCATCATCGCTATGACGGGCGGAGTCGCTTTAAATAATAATATTGTGAAATTAATGGGAGAAGAACTGGGTCAGCTTGTTGTCGCTGCGCCTTATCCCCAGGCTGTAGGGGCAATCGGAGCGGCAGCATTGGCATATGAAAAATGGAAGAGAGGTTAGGAATTTATGTTGGTTAATACTATGAATCAAGACGATATCAAAAAAATCATACCTCACAGAGATCCGATGCTTTTAATCGATAACGTGAAAGAATTGATCGAAGGGGTAAGCATTGTCGCTGAATTCTATGTGGATCCAAAAAGGGAAATATTTAAGGGGCATTTTCCGGGAGCGCCGGTACTGCCGGGAGTTTACACCGTGGAATGTATGGCGCAGGCTTCCGATATCCTGTTATTGTCCCAGGAAAGGTATTCGGGCACGATCCCGTATTTTATCGGTATTGACAAAGTAAAACTTCTGAGAAAAATCGAACCCGGAGACACCATAGAAATTCATTCAACAATCAGTGTGGAAAAAGTTGAAAAGGCCGTCGTCACATGCAGCGCGATTGTCTGGAATAAAGGCGAAATTGCCGCGACGGGCGATGTTACGCTAGCCATGAGGTAAATTATAATTAATACGAGGTAAATGAAATGGATTGGAAAAAGACATATAAGGAAAGGCTTACAACCGCAGAAAAAGCTGTAAAAGCTGTCAGATCCGGAGATGGGATCCTTCCTTCCCATGCCGCCGCAGAACCGAAGCATATCATCAATGCGCTTCTTGCAAGAAAGGATGAGCTACAGGGCGTTAAAATCTCGCAGGGTTTAAATGTAGGAGACGCTCCGTACGCACGGCCCGAATATGCCGGCCACTTTATTGACGTCAGCTTTTTTGTGGGAAAAAATAACCGAAAGTGCATACAATCAGGACAAGGGGAATTTGTACCGATTCACTTCTATGCTCAGCCCAGGGCGATCAGAGAAGGGCGTGTAAAATGTGACGTCGCGATGATCCAGTGTACTCCGCCTGACGGCAACGGATACGTTAACATGGGTATTTCCTGCGATCAGACAAGAGTAGGCGTTGAAACGGCCCGTGTCGTCATTGCCCAGGTAAACAGAAAAATGCCGCATATATGCGGCGATACCCTGCTGCATGTCTCAGAGATAGACTGCTTTGTTGAATACGATGAAGATTTATATGAAATTCCGCTCATTAATAGCGACGATCCCATCGCGGAAAAAATAGGATATAATATTTCCACCCTGATCCAGGACGGCGACACCTTGCAGATGGGCCAGGGAACCGTTCCCAATGCAATTCTTAAATTTTTAATGGATAAAAAGGATTTGGGCATACATACGGAAGTGTTTTCCGATAACCTGATCCCGCTGATCGAGGCCGGAATCGTGACCGGTGCAAAAAAAACAATAAACAACAGAAAAATAATTTCAACTTTTATACAGGGGACAAG
>DATMXY010000503.1:0-8559 GCA_035561275.1 Anaerovoracaceae bacterium
GAAATAAGGAGAGGTATTGCATGGCTTTAAGGAACATTGTATACGAGGGCGATGAGATTTTAAGAAAAAGAGCGAGAGAGGTCACGGAAATCAACGACCATATCCGCACGATCATGGACGATATGAAGGAGACCATGAAGGCGCAGAACGGAGCCGGCATCGCCGCCCCTCAGGTGGGCATCCTGAGAAGGATGTTTATCGCCGAAGTGGACGGAGAGATGATAGAACTGATCAATCCCGAGATCCTTGAAACCGAAGGGGTTCAGACGGAGGATGAGGGCTGCCTCAGCCTTCCGGGTTTCATCGGTACCGTTGAGCGTCCGGCATATATCAAAATGAAAGGTCTCAACAGGGACGGGCAGGAAGTCATATATGAAGGGACAGGATTTCTACCCATTGTATTGAGCCACGAATACGATCATCTGGACGGAATCCTTTATACGGACAAAGCCTCCAATGTCAGGGCGACGGATAGGGATAAAGCCGAAAACAGCGATAAAGACGGAGAGAAAGACTGAACCGGAGACAGAACCGGACAGCAACAGACAAAAGAAGAGGAACACCGAATAAGGACAGGTGAAAACTATGAAGATCGTTTATATGGGAACGCCCGAATTCGCCGTACCCCCGCTCGTCAGGATGACGGAAAGCGGGTACCGGGTTGAATTGGTCGTGACCCAGCCGGATAAAGCAAGGGACAGGGGCCGGAAGATACAATTCCCCCCTGTCAAAGAAAAGGCCGTTGAGCTCGGAATCGAAGTGATCCAGCCGGAAACCGTAAGGGGAAATGATGGGTTTATCGCCCGGATCAGGGAGATCGGCCCGGACTTGATCGTAGTCGCCGCCTATGGCAGGATATTGCCCGCAGAGCTGCTGCGGCTTCCCAGGCTTGGCTGCGTCAACATCCATGCGTCTCTGCTTCCCAAATTCCGCGGCGCCGCGCCGATCCACAGAAGCATCATTGTGGGTGAGGAAATTACAGGAGTGACCCTGATGTATATGGATGAAGGGCTTGACACCGGCGATATGATCGCGTCCAGGTCGACGCGGATCGGGAAAAAGACCACTGCCGAGCTGCATGACGAGCTGTCGGAGATAGGCGCGGACCTGCTGATCGAAACGCTTCCCGACATTGAGAAGGGGACTGCGGGGCGGACGCAGCAGGAAGACAGCAAGGCTACCTATGCGCCGATGATCCAAAAGCATGACGAGCTGGTGGATTTTAACATGCCGCCTGAAGAGACCGAGCGGCTCATCAGAGGCCTGAACTCCTGGCCGGGCGCCTACACGGTCTGGCGCGGACAGCCGATGAAGCTGTGGCAGGCGGAAGTTCTTAATGAAACTGCAGATAAACGTGACGGAACGATCACGGGGGTTTCAAGCCAGGGAATCAAAGTGGCGGCGGGGGGACGTACGCTGCTTTTGAAAAAAATACAAATTCCAGGCAAAAAATCCATGGATGTTTCCGAATTTATAAAGGGAAATAAAATCACTGCCGGCGAGGTATTAGGGCCGGAAAAGTAATTAACAAGCAAGAAGGGATGGAGGATTATGTATTTAGGTATATTTGACCCGACAATCATCATATTGATACCGGCGATCATTTTTACCTTTTATGCGCAGAGCAGGGTAAATTCCGCCTACCGCCGGTATGCCGGAGTGCGGAACAGAAGGGGGATCACCGGGGCTCAGGCAGCCAGAAGGATCCTGGACAGTAACGGGCTTTATGATGTTCCTATTGAAGTTTCAAATGGCAGACTGTCGGACCACTATGATCCGAGGAAGCGGATTATGAGGCTTTCGCCGCAGGTTTACAGCGAGCCTTCCATTGCTTCCATCAGCATCGCCGCCCATGAGGCGGGGCATGCGATCCAGCATGCCAACGGCTATGCGCCGCTCAGCATCCGCAATGTGATCGCTCCATTGGCGATGGTCGTATCCAATCTCGCCTGGCCGATCCTGATCATCGGTTTGATGATCATCAGTGCGGGAAATTATTTTCAGGGCAACATGATCTTTAACATCGGCATCCTGTGCTATGCGGCGGCAGTCGTGTTCCAGGCCATCACCCTGCCGGTGGAGTTCAACGCCAGTAACCGGGCGATACGGCAGCTTTCCGATCTGGGTATCATCTACATCGAGGAGTCTGCAAGCGCGAAAAAGGTTCTGTCGGCAGCGGCACTGACCTATGTGGCCGCGCTGGCCGCGTCTATTGCCACTCTGCTCCGGATGTTAGCGCTGAGGGGGCGCCGTTAAATGGATAAGAACAGAAGGACTGCTTATCTGACACTGTTGGATGTGGAAGAAAAGCATTCTTATTCCAACCTTGCTCTTAACCATCATATCAACAGCGGCAAACCGGAGTCCCCCGCATTTGTGCGGGAATTGGTCTACGGCGTACTGGAAAACAAGATCTATCTGGATCATATCATCGGGCAGTTCGTGAAAACCCCGGTGGCCAAAATGAAGAGCGGCGACCTGACTGTTTTACGGCTCGGCATTTATCAGCTGAAGTTCCTGGACGGCGTTGCGGACTATGCCGCGGTAAGCGAAAGCGTAAACCTGGCAAAGAAATTCTGCCAGGGCAGGGACGGTTTCATCAACGGCGTCTTAAGAAGCTTTCAGAGGGCGGGCAAGGAGGTTGAGCTGCCTGACCGCTCCATGGATGAAGTGCAGTTTCTTTCGGTGAAATATTCTTATGAACCGTGGATCATAGAGCTGTGGCTTTCTCAGTACGCTCCCGATTTCGTGGAGGAACTGCTGGCCGCGGGGAACAATACTCCTGATCTGGTCATCCGGGCGAATGCGCTGAAGCTCTCACGGGAAGAACTGAAGCAGAGGATCACAGCCGCCGGATACCGTGCGGAAGACGGCCTCCTGTGCAAAGAGGCACTCCGCGTGGAGGGGACAGGGCTTCTCAGCAGCAGGCTTTACGAGGGCGGCCTGTTTTCCGTTCAGGATGAAAGCTCAATGCTGGCAGTGGACATGCTTTCACCGCTTCCCGATGAAACGGTAATGGACGTTTGCGCGGCTCCCGGCGGAAAGGCCCTCTACATAGCGGAAAAAATGCAAAACAGAGGAAAAGTAGCCGCCTGGGATATTTATAAAAGGAAGCTTTCCATCATTGACAAGGAGACGGAAAGGCTGGGGATTTCCATCATCACGACAAAGACGTGGGATGCGACGCGGATCGATTCTTCCATGGCGGAGAAAGCGGACCGGGTGCTTGTGGACGCGCCCTGCTCCGGACTGGGCGTAATACGCAGAAAGCCTGAAATAAAATATAAAAAGAAGAGCCCGGAGATTGACGAACTTTCGGAAAAGCAGCTTGCAATCCTGTCGGCTTCTTCAAAATACCTGAAACCCGGCGGCGTTCTGGTATACAGCACCTGCACGATTTCGCCCCACGAAAACCAGAATGTCGTGAGAAATTTCCTGAAAAAGAATCCCGCCTTCGGCAAAGAGGAAGAACTGCAGCTCCTGCCAAATGTCGGCGGCACAGACGGATTTTATATCTGCAGAATGAAAAGGATAACTTTCTGATCGATGAACAGCCGAGCCAATTGATATGAATTTTGACAATGTGACGATATTTTGATAAAATAACTTCATCAATCATACAGAGGGCATCAATCACAGAGGATACTTTATGGCACAGGTTGGATTTAAAACCGATAAAGGAAAGAAAAGAGACAGGAATGAAGACTCTCTCTTTGTCATGCCCCAGGAAGACATCTATATCGTTGCGGACGGCGTGGGAGGGCAGAATTCCGGCGAGCTTGCAAGTTCCATGGCAGTAAAGGTCATCGCTGAATACATAAAGGCGAAACCATTACATGAAGTACAGGACGAAAAGGAACTGAAGGCTTATTTTCTGGAGTGCATGAAAATCGCAAACAGAGACATCTGTCAGGCGGCGCGGGTTTCGGAAGAAAACGCAGGCATGGCGACGACCGCCGTGCTGCTTCACCTTGCCGGGGAGTATGCCTATGTCGTCAATGTGGGAGACAGCAGGGCTTATATTTTCAGGGATGGGGAGATCAGCCAGATCACGGAAGACCATACCTATGTGAACGAATTGGTTAAGGGCGGCTCCATCACAAGGGCGCAGGCGGAGATCCACCCGCAGAAGAACATGATCACGAGAGCTCTGGGAGGAGAGGAAAAGGTCCTTCCAGATTTTTATCGTTTTAAAACGTCAAAAAAAGATATCCTCATCCTTTGCACCGACGGTCTTTACGGAGAAGTGACGGTGAAAGAGATATGCAGCATGGCGGCGACGTCGAATTCCATGAGCGCTCTGAGCAAAAATCTCGTTCAGCGCGCCAATAAAAATGGCGGAAACGACAATATCACAGTGATTTGTGTAAAAATATAACGGGGCATAAAAAATTGTTTGCCCTTGAAACGCGCAGATGGCAGTAGAAAATCTACAAATCAAAAATTTGTGATTTCTTTGCATAAGTTCGCCAACAATTTGCTTTGCAAGTTGGGCGAGCTAGTATAAGAAAATTTTCTACAGCCGAAAATTTACTATGTATGCGTTTTAATAGGAGGAGGACTTATATGAGCAGCAGAATTCTGGCTGGCAGGTATGAATTACTTGAGAAAATCGGAGACGGAGGTATGGCGGTGGTGTATAAAGCGCGCTGCCGGTTACTGAACCGTTACGTAGCAATAAAAATATTAAAACCCGATTTTACTAAAGACGTAAAGCTGATTGAAAACTTCCGGAGGGAATCCCAGGCGGCGGCAAGCCTGTCCCATCCCAATATCGTGAACATTTACGACGTGGGAAAGGAAGGGAACATCTACTACATCGTCATGGAACTGATTGAAGGACAGGTCCTTTCCGATATCATCAGGAACGAAGGGCCGATGGAATACCACAGGGCGGTGGATATTGTAAAGCAGGTCGCCCTGGCGTTGAGCTTTGCGCACAAAAACCAGATCATACATAGGGACGTCAAACCGCACAATATCCTCATTACCCAGGAGGGGACCGCCAAGATCACCGACTTCGGGATCGCCAAGGCGGTGAATGCCGGAACCATCGTAGGCAACACGGGAACCATCATGGGCTCCGTGCACTATTTCTCGCCGGAACAGGCCAGGGGCGGATATGTGGACGAAAAATCCGACATCTATTCCCTGGGCATCGTGCTTTACGAGCTGCTGACCGGGAAAGTGCCTTTTGACGCGGACAATCCGGTAGCCGTGGCCCTTATGCACATGAATGAGGAAATCGTGCCGCCGTCCAAACATACCCCGGGTATTCCTCCCGCTCTGGAAGAAATCATCATGAAGGCGACAAACAAATACCAGGTCAACCGCTTTAAATCGGCTAGCGAAATGTACGACGCCTTAAACAGTATCGAAATGGAAAAAACGATACCTCTGGCCGGTTCCGGGTATTCTTCCGGAAACGGACTGGCTGCTACTATCACAATGAATGCCGTAAACGGCAATCCTACAGGTGCGCCTTATTCAGATACAGAGGGGGATAATACGGGGGATATGAGAGCGAAGGATAAAAAGGACCAAAAATCCAAAAAGAAGGTAAAAATAAACAAAATAAAACTGGCGGCCATCCTGCTGGCATTGATCTGCGCAATACCGGTAAGCCAGCTGATCCTGTCAGCCGTCGAAGAATTCGGGTCTGCGAAGGAGGTCTCCGTTCCGGATCTTAAAGGCAAGACGGTGGAAGAGGCTACCGCCGAGCTGGAACAATACGGCCTGAAGCTCCAGAGGGGGGATGAAATCACCAGTGAGGAATATGAGGCGGGACAGATCGTGTCCCAGGATCCCCAGGCTGAAGCGACGGTGAAAGAGGGCTATCCCATTACGGTCAACGTAAGCAAGGGCAAGGCAGTGGTCAGAGAAGGGACCATACCGCCCGTCGTCAACAGAACGGTTTCCGATGCGCGATTCGTTCTGAACACTTACGGATATGAGCTCGGCGGAACCTCAGAACAAAACAGCGATATGCCGAAAGGCGTGGTCATCAGCCAGTCTCCGGAAGCAGGAACCGCCGCGGATCCGGGCACGAGCGTAGATATTGTTGTAAGCCTTGGTAAAGCTGTCGAGTATGTGCAGATGCCTGATCTTATAGGCAAAGGCATCGATATTGCGAAGCAGGAGCTGGAGACCGCCGGATTGACCATGGGAACGCCCGGCTATGAAATGAGTACGGCGTATGAACTCAACTCCGTCATGTGGCAGCAGTATGATGCCGGCGTCCTGCTTGAAAAGGGAACCTCTGTTAACCTGAAAATCAGCACGGGCGATAAGCCGCCTGAGACTGCCAGATCCATTCCCTTTGACATTACCTATGAGAAGGCCAAAAATGAAGTGTTCGCTCTGAGCGTCGTTATTTCCGACGAATCGGGATTCAGAACTGTTATCAACAACGAGCAGAGGTTCCGGAGCGACGGCTCGGAAATCCTTACCCTCAGCGGCACCGGAGAGGGGAAAGTCCAGGTTCTGTTCGACAACGATATTGCCTATGAATGGAACGTGAATTTCGATACCGGAGAGATCAATTGATGAAGGGGATTATCATTAAGGGGATCGCAGGCTTTTACTACGTGAAGACAGGGGAGAAAACCTTCCAGTGTAAAGCCAGGGGGATATTCAAAAAGGACGGCATCGTCCCTTATGCGGGGGATGAGGTCAATATTGAGAAAATTGATGAAGATGAGGCAGTGATCAATGAGATCCTGCCGCGGAAGAATTCCTTCATCCGGCCTCCTATTGCAAATGTCGACTGCTTTGTCATCGTCGCGGCGACGGCAAAACCCGATCCGAACCCGGACATCATCGATAAATTCCTGGTCATGGCCGAGCAGAACCATACCGATAGTATCATCTGTATCAATAAGATCGATCTGGCCACGGAAGAGAAGCGTAAGGAAATCATGGAAATCTATCAGGATATCTATCCGCTTGTCAGCGTCTGCGGAAAAACCGGACATGGGATCGATGCGCTTGCCGCACTGATGCGGGACCGGAAATGCGCTCTGGCTGGGCCTTCGGGTGCAGGAAAGTCGACGCTGCTCAACCGGCTCCAGAGCCAATATACCGTGGAAACCGGCGATATCAGCGAGAAGACAAAACGTGGGAAGCATACCACCCGTCATGCGGAACTGTTCGAAACGGAATTCGGCGCGCTGATCTTTGACACGCCGGGCTTTACCTCTTTTGACATTCTTGATGCGGAAGAAGACGAACTGCATTATCTTTATCCGGAGATGGCGGCTCTCATCGGTGGCTGCAGATATGACGACTGCCGGCACATCAAGGAACCGGGGTGCTGTATCCAGGAGGCGGTCCGCCGGGGAAAGATCCATGCATCACGGTACCGCTCCTACGTGAACCAGTACAATGAGATTCTGGAAAAAAAGAAGCATCAGTATTAAACCAATTTCGAAGAACAAGAAAGGTCCGGAAAGGGATAAAATTATGAACCGATTAGCGCCATCCATCTTATCTGCTGATTTTTCAAGGCTGGGCGAGCAGATCGCTCTCATCGAGAAGGCCGGTGCCCAGGTCATCCACATCGACGTGATGGACGGCCATTTCGTGCCGAACATCAGCTTCGGGGCCACCGTGATGAAAAGCCTGCTCGGCAAGACAAAGCTGCCCTTCGACGTCCACCTTATGATCGAAGATCCCGACAAGTACCTGGAGGATTTTGCCACGGAAAGCACGGAGATCATCACGGTACACGCGGAGGCCTGCCGACATCTCCACAGGACCGTGCAGCATATCAAATCCCTGGGGATCAGGGCAGGCGTTTCACTGAATCCCGCTACGCCGCTTTCCGCATTGGACGTCATTTTCGAGGAGCTCGACCTGGTGCTGCTCATGTCGGTGAACCCCGGTTTCGGCGGCCAGAAGTTCATCCCTTCCGCCATGGGGAAAATCAAGACGCTGAAAGAGATGAAGGATAAGCGGAATCCGAGTCTTGAGATTTCCGTTGACGGCGGGATCGGCCTTGATAATGTCAAATCGGTGACTGACGTCGGCGTCCAGCTGGTGGTTGCCGGCTCTTCCGTATTCGGCGCTCCGGATATCGAGAAGCGAGTCAAAGAATTCCTGGAAAGGATTAAATAAAACAAAGTGATGGTAAATACCTCATCGTTTTCGATGAGGTATTTTTTCTTGTTTGCAAATTTGCAGCCGGCTCTCATTGGTTTCAGCAGGCTGTTCCTCATCGACCGAACAATCCGGATCAACGGAAAATGATAGCGATGGGGCGTCCGGCTACACGATCGGGTACCTTAACTGGGGGCAGGGCGTGCCGATTTTGGATTCGAATCTGGGAATGTGAGTGCGGCATCACTTTTTGTTTATGTGGAATATTATTCCAATGAAAAATATATGCTCTGGCATGTACAATTTATCTTGGGGCGATTTCCTATCGGATAGGAAATTCGCAATTTGAATTGTCGATTTTGAGTATGTTATATTCATAATCGATAGATGCATTGCCGAATGATTCGTCCATCCTTGATCATTTCTCTGAACCAAATGGCATGAAACAATGGAAAGGAAAGG
>DATMXY010000504.1:0-5908 GCA_035561275.1 Anaerovoracaceae bacterium
ATACGTGATATAATCATTACCGAAATAGTTGCTGAATAAACATGCGCCGTCTCCGGCGGCGCTAACGGATCATCCGTTTAACAGGGCGCTCTACCGGAAAAAATACCATAATAGGCTCAGGCTATATTCACGTATTGTAAAGCAAAGGTAAACAAAGGGGGCTCACTCAATGAAATTTTTTCAATTGCGCTATTTCCAGGCGGCATGCAAGTATAACGGTGTATCGAAAGCTGCCGAAATCCTTCATGTTTCACAGCCTTCCATTTCCATCGCCATCGGCGATCTGGAAAAGGAATTCGGGGTAAGCCTTTTTTGCAGAACGAACAAACAGTTTACGCTTACTCAGGAGGGCTCCTTTTTTTTAAGCAAGGTCAATGAAATACTGGCCCAGGTTGACGCTTTGTCTCAACAGATGAACGACATGGGTTCCCATAAAAATATCATTAACTTCGGCCTGATTCCGATCGCCGGTTCCTACTTATTTCCTGCGCTTTTTGATGAGTTCAGAAGCAAAAAGCCTGAAGTGCAAATCGTTATTCAGGAGTATGGGCTGCAAAAAGCCATACGGTCGGTGGAAGACGGCGACAGCGACCTCGCGATCATCCTGGTTGAATCAAAAAAATCCGAGCAACTGGACGGGATCGTCATCCTGAATACCGAGTACCTTTTCTGCGTGGACAAGTCCCACCCGTTGGCGAACTTAAAGCAAATCGATCTTGACCGGCTTGCCACCGAATCGCTTATCCTGTTTCAGAAAGAAACCTACCTGACGTCTGAAATCAAAAAGCGTTTTTACCAGCAAGGGCTCGTCCCCAACGTTCTGCTGTACGCCGTACATCTTCCGCTGATCATTGAATTGCTTGCGTCCGGAAAAGAGGGGACTTTTCTGACAAAGGAGGCGGCGGCGCAGATCCCCAATATAGTGGCGATCCCGCTCACGGATCCTATGCCTGTATCTTTTGCGTTGGTTTGGAAGAAGGGAAAATCAATTCACGGCAATTTGCTGAAGTTCGTCACGCTGATCAAAGAACTTTATCCCAACGCCCTTCCGTATTAAGGCAGCTTAATAACAAATTATACTATATAAATGGAGGAATTTTCATGCAAACTGTAAAATTGGGACGTACCGGGCTGGAAGTTTCTGTCGCCGGCCTCGGCGGCGGCTTCAATTCACAAAGGCTTTGTAAATCGCCCTGATGGCTATCTCGAAATCCTTGTTCTCCACGCCGACGATGATGTTCATTTCGCTGGAGCCCTGATCGATCATACGGATGTTTACGCCGGCCTCGGACAAGGCGGTAAAGAGCTTGGTCGCCACGCCGCGCCTTTTTGCCATACCGCTTCCTACGGTGGCTATAAGGGACATCTTTTCAAAGATGTCGATGGTATCCGGCTGCAGCTTCCTCTGAATTTCTTCCAGCAAGTCGTCCAGCTTTCCGTTCAGGTTTTTTTCGGAAACGACCAGGGATATGGTGTCGATGCCGCTGGGCATATGCTCCAGGGGAACCTCGTATTCATCGAGGATCTCCAGCAGCTTTCTGACATACCCCCTTTCCGCAGACATCATATTTTTATAGATGCCGATTACGGTGAAGTCCTTGTGCCCGGCGATGCCTGTAATAATAGTATCTTCTTTTCCGCTGGGCTCCGCCGTAATGACCGTTCCGGGATCATCCGGTTCGTTCGTATTGCGGATGTTAATGGGTATGTCCGCAGCCCTCACCGGATAAATGGCGTCCTCGTGAAGCACAGAGGCGCCCATGTAGGAGAGCTCGCGCAGTTCCTTGTAGGATATGGTGTTGATCCGCTTCGGATTGCTTACGATCCTCGGGTCGGCCATCAGAAAGCCGGAAACGTCCGTCCAGTTTTCATAGACGTCTGCGTCCGCAGCCCTTGCTACCAGAGAGCCGGAGATATCCGATCCGCCCCTTGAGAAGGTCTTGATCCTGCCGTCCGGGTAAGTGCCGTAGAATCCCGGCAGTACAGCCCTCTCATGCTTTGAAAGCTCCGCCCGCAGCGCCTCGTTGGTTTTGTCGTTGAGGAACCTGCCTTTGGCGTCAAACTGCACCAGGCCGGCCGTATCGACAAAATCATAGCCCAGGTAAGCGGCGGTGATCAGGGCGCTGAGGTATTCGCCCCGGCTTGCTATGTAATCCGCGGAGGCCCCGGCCTTCAGGTTCTGGTTGATCTCGTCAAACTGCTTCTCGAGGCCGACGTTCACTCCCAGGTTGTGCTCAATGGCTACGTACCTGTCACAGACGACCTGGAACACCTGATCGTAGGGCACGTTATGTTCAATATGGGTCTTGCATAAATACAGCAGATCCGTGATCTTATTGTCTTCCTGGAACCGTTTCCCCGGTGCGGAAACTACGACAAATTTTCTGTCCGGGTCCGATTCCACAATCTTCTTTACTTTAGCCATCTGAATGGCGTCGGAAACTGAAGAGCCTCCGAACTTTGCCACCTTCACTCCCATTTTTTTCATTCCTTTCCAATCGGCGGCCGGTCCGTACCGTCATGCTGTCGTGCATATGCCGCCATGTTATAATGAACGCTGTTAATTAGCGTTCATTATAACATATTCTATGCTTTGGGAACATAGAAAAATACAACGAGACGGAAATATCCCCGCCTCCTTAGATGGCAGAGGGTTACCTGCTAAATTCCGGCCTCCTGCCTCAATAAGTCGGCTTTATCGGTTTTTTCCCAGGGTACGTCGATGTCCGTTCTCCCGAAGTGTCCGTAGGCCGCAACCTGTCTGTAGATCGGCCGTCTCAAATTAAGATCCCTGATGATGGAGGCCGGCCTCAGGTCAAAGTGCTTGTTGATCAGTTCGACGATCTTGTCTTCCGGGATCTTCCCGGTTCCGAAGGTCTCAACCAGAACGGATACAGGCCGTGCGACGCCGATGGCGTAAGCGAGTTCGATTTCGCATTTGTCGGCCAGACCGGCTGCTACGATGTTCTTGGCGGCATATCTGGCAGCGTATGCCGCAGAACGGTCCACCTTAGTCGGGTCTTTTCCGGAGAAGGCGCCGCCGCCATGCCTGGAATATCCGCCGTAGGTGTCTACGATGATCTTTCTGCCCGTCAGCCCCGAATCTCCGTTGGGTCCGCCGATGACGAACCTGCCCGTCGGATTGATATAGTATTTAGTTTCCGCGTCAAGCAGTTGCTCCGGAATGATCGGCTTGACGACATATTTGATGACGTCTTTCCGGATCTGCTCCTGGGTAACGTCCTCATCGTGCTGGGTGGAAATCAGCACCGTGTCTACTCTGACCACCTTATCTCCGTCATATTCCACGGTGACCTGGGTTTTTCCGTCCGGCCTCAGATAAGCTAATTTCCCCGATTTCCTCACATCGGCAAGCTGCTTCGCAAGCTTGTGCGCCAGGGAAATCGGCATCGGCATCAACTCCGGCGTCTCATTGCAGGCGAAACCGAACATGATCCCCTGGTCTCCCGCGCCAATGGCCTCCAGTTCGTCGTTCAGGGAACCTTCCTTATATTCCAGCGCTTTGTCGACACCCATGGCGATATCTCCCGACTGCTCATGGATCGCGGTCATCACGGCGCAGGTATTTCCGTCGTAACCGTATTCGCCCTTTGTATATCCGATTTCGCAGATGACCTTTCTGATCAGGCTGGGAATATCGACGTAGCAGCTGGTGCTGATCTCGCCGACCACCAGCGCCAATCCTGTCGTTACGGTGGTTTCCGCGGCGACCCTGCCCTGCGGATCTTTTTCAAAAATAGCATCCAGTATCGCATCTGAAATCTGATCACAGAGCTTGTCAGGATGCCCTTCTGTTACTGATTCTGATGTGAATAATCTTTTCATTTTGTTACCTCCTTTGTATTTCCCGGCCTTCCCGGCTTTGTTTCTCTGGACTGCGCTCTTTCTTATTAATACCCATATTAATACCCATTATTAACAACAAACCCCCTTCTAATTGAAGAGGTTTGATTTTTGTTTCTATCCTCATCTTTCAGAATAAAAATGCAGTAGAAATTTACAAATCAACGTTCCGTGAACGGAACTCCTCCGCAAGCAAAGCTTGCTACGCTGTCCGTTTTGCCTAGCCAAGCAAGCTTGGGGCAAAAAGGCAATGATTTGTGATTTCTTTGCATGAGTTCGCATCAATTCGCTTCGCGAATTGAGCGAGCTGACATCCGTAGGATTTAGCACCTTTTTTATCTGTTTTCACAGATACACAGGTTGCTGGGCTTCGCAGGGCCTATTCCCTCAGCCGCTCTTGATAAGGTATTATTAAGTTGTAGCAGTGATATTATATTCCTTGATTTTTTAAATGTCAATGGGTATACTTATCCTACAGGGAAATTTGGGGGGATTTGAGGAGGAAGATCCATTGGCAGAAAGAAAATTTACCGTCATCAAGGGAGGAGCGGCAGCGGCACTCAGCAGCAACCGCAGGAGATTTCTTTCCGGATTCATTACTGATACCAGGCTCATGGGGGTTATCGGCCTGTACATCCACTGGGAATTATCCAACACGGAATTTTTATCCGACTTTCATCAGTTTTTTTATTTCGACGCTGAGGAATACGGTTTCGAAACATATAAAAGCCTGCTGGGCAGCGACACCGAGGCCTTGACCATCATGGAACAGGCTTTGATCGGAGGACTTGGCGGAAGCAAGGTCAACGTCAATGAACGGGAAGCCGTATTCCTGGTTCAGAAATATGTCGCAATGAATGAATCGCTCAACATCCCTTTGCCGGATGGAAAAAACGAGTTCGTCTTCCTGCTGGATGAGCCGGTCGTCTTGTCGGAAAAAGAAAACGAAGTATTGATCGATAAATTGTGTACGCCTATCGTTTCCGAATATCAGCTTATCAATTATTTCCTCATGCGGGTCTTCGGCCGGGATTTTGAAGCGGCCGACTATCTGACGACGAAGGATTTTCCGCTGGATATCCTGCCTGAGGAAGAAGGCGCCACCCTATGTAAAAACAGCATAGAGGAGTTTTTCGACGAAAACGGCTGTTCTTATCTTTGCGAATCCCTCATCGAATATGACGGAAAGTATAAGCTGGTGGTTTCTGAAATCTATCTTGAGGAGGGCAAGGTCTCCGGAACGAAGAAGCGTTCTTCCTTCTTTGTCACTTCTGCGGAAGCGGCTATGATGCTGAACCATCCGGAATTCATCACCGTCTATGAGATCCTGACGGAAATGGAGGATTTCCAGAAACGCTTCGCGAGCCTGTCCGCCAACAGCATGCAGACGCTCCACGACAACGGCCGTTTATATCTGGAGTTCAATAAGAATAACGATCACGTCAACCGAAAGGTCTTCCGGCTGAACGAGGACATTCACGGTCTCTACTACGCCACCGACTTCGGCCAGCTCATCATAGCGGCCTACAGCCTCAGCGAGATCCACGAGATCGAGAAGTCGCTGAGCAGAAGCGACGTAAGCACCTGCATCATCCCCACGGCAAAATACGAATTCAAGGAGCCCATCCTTTATGAATTTATTCAAAGCGATTTTGACGACTTTTCAGATTTTCTGGATTTCCTGAACTCCTGAGTACAAAACGGCCCCAGGCTTCATATATTGTAGCAGTAAGGAGTGGACTGACATGACAATGTATGATGACGAGCTGATACGAACGCCCAGCGACAAATACACATTTGAACAGATGAACATGCTCATCCGGTCCCAGAGGCTGTGGACCCAGTTTGCCTTATGGATGAGCTACTTTCAGCAATGTACCCTGGAAGATGCAAGAAATGTTTCCGCGATTACGACCCGTTTGTTTGAACAGCTCCCTTTGGATTTTTATAATATATTTCTTCTCTTTTACGGGGAAGAGATCGCCCAGCAATTTCTGAATGTTTTTTCGAGATTCATCCATTGCACCTGGCCGCTGCTCCATGC
>DATMXY010000505.1:0-2066 GCA_035561275.1 Anaerovoracaceae bacterium
AGTTATCGCTGTGCCGGAAATTCAAATAAAAAAAATGGGGCAAGATGGCAAAATTGACGCCTGAAATGCAAATACGGCGTCCATGATGCACGATGGGAAGGGGCTCGGAAAGGGGAGAAAAGGAAGGAAGACAAAAGAATAATAAAAAAGCCCCATCCTCCGGTACGGAGCGATAAGGGCTTATAACGTCTCGTTATATAATTGGAAGCTCTATCGTGACGGCGGTTCCCTCGTCAGGGCGGGATTGTATTTTTAAACCTTTTGCGCCTGCGGCCAGCAGCGCAAGGTTTACCTTATAAACAGAGCGCCGGTCACTCCTCCGTTTTGGGAAACAGTATGGTTTACCGCCCTATTGATCCTCCTCCTTTTCGCCTTGATCGTACTGTGGATCAAAATCAGGGTACGTTCCATCAAGCGAAAGAATCTGGAACTGGAACGCCAGGTAATGGAAAGAACAAGGGAGCTGGACCAGGCGAATGAAGAGCTTCGCTATATGGATGAAATGAAAAGCAATTTTCTTTCTACGGTTTCCCATGAGATCAGAACGCCTTTAAGCGCAATGTTAGGCTTTACGGAGGTGATCGGCGGCACGATAGAAAAGAACATTTTCCCCAGGCTGGATTTTACCGACAGAACGATCGCGAAAGCCGCGGAAAAGATCACCAGAGATTTAAATATCATCATGTCCGAAGGGGGACGGCTTTCGACGCTGATCGGCAATCTGCTGAACATATCTAAAATTGAATCGGGAGAAACGGATTTAAAACGCGAAGAGCTGGCTGCTTCCGAGCTTATCGGGCAGTCGTTATCCGCTACAAAATCAATTGTCGAAAAAGCGGAACTTACGGTTTATACCGAAATCGAAATCGATTTGCCAAGGATTTCAGGCGACAGGGATATGCTGACTGAGGTGATCATCAATTTGATCTCAAATGCCGTCAAATTTACCAGGGAGGGCTATATCAGGATCTCCGCGGTGAATTCCGGAGACGGAATCCTTTTCTCCGTTGAGGATACAGGAATTGGAATAAAAGAAGAGGGCCGGAACAATATTTTTGACAGATTCTATAAATCCGAAAACGCCGCAGGGAAAGAAAAAAACACTGGTACAGGTCTTGGACTCTATATATGCAGGCAGATCATAGAAAAACATGGCGGTGCGATCTGGGTGGAAAGTCAATATGGAGAAGGAAGCACCTTCTATTTTACAGTTCCCCATGAGATGGAAAAAATGGAAGAGGATGCATTGGCAAAAAAATCAACTTGACAGCACGAAAATAAAAAGCTATAATTCAACACAATAGCAAAGGCGCTTTGGTGGTACCAGAGGTGCCTTTTTTCGCTTTTGGCACGGAAGAAGACAGGGTTTCGGCCTTATTTGACGGGATAAAATTGAAACTTATGACGGAATGACGCAGACAGGAAAGGCGGTGAATGAATGAAAAAAATACTTTTGGTATCCCGAAAAGGGAAAAGCAAAGACATGCTGGTTCAGCTGCTTGAAACGGAACCGGCGTCACAGATCGATGCGGCTTATTCAGAAGAAGATGCGATAAACCTGATAGAGAAAACCGAGTTTGATCTCGCCATTATAAATTCGCCTCTGGAAGGAAAATCCGGAGTCGATTTGGCTGTTTTTATAGCAGAAAAGCATACCTCCGGGGTGCTGTTGGTAGTGCAGAACAAATACGCGAATATCGTATCGCAGAAGGTCGAGCCCTATGGCGTCCTGGTCGTGGGAAAACCTGTTGTAAAGGCCTTTTTCAATCAGGCGATCAAGTTTGCCGAAGTGACGGCCCACAGGGTGGTTTCGCTGAAAGAGGAGAATATAAACCTCCAGCAGAAGCTTGAGGAGCTGAAGATCATAAACAGGGCGAAATGCGTTCTGATCCAGTACCTTTCCATGTCGGAAACCCAGGCGCATAAATACATAGAAAAGCAGGCAATGGATATGCGTCTGACAAAATTCCATGTGGCAAGACAGATCCTGAAAGCCTATGAGCAGGAAGGATTTTCTCAATAAAACCATCAAAAATACCCTGCAAAAAACCCTAAACATTTAAGTG
>DATMXY010000506.1:0-7000 GCA_035561275.1 Anaerovoracaceae bacterium
TACCTGGAACGTGCACGAATTCCCAAAGCCTGAACGGAAAACCGACGAAATTGAATTCAACTGGAATATGGATGAATACGGTAAACAGGCGGAGAAAGCAGCGGAGGCGGCGTCCTTCGAGGAGGAGCTTTTCCAGGAAATGGAAGACGACGCCAGACGGACCAGGGAGAAAAACATCGACCGTTTCTTTACCTTCAGCAGGAAAAACGAAGAATTCCAGGAACTGCTGGACAGGGAATATGAGAAGTTCCGAATTCGTTCCGGGTCGGCGACAGGCTTATTTGCAGAAGAAGCTGCGCCGGAGACAGGAAAAACACCCGGCTTAAATAAAACCGAAGCAGAACCCGCGGTGGACTCGGGACAGGCGCCTGCGGTCATAGCAGAATCGGCTGCGGTAGGAGAGACGCCTGCGGCCGAAACAGTACCGGATACGGACTCGACACAGACTCCTGCAGCCGTAACACAGCCGGCTGCGGAAGAGACTTTACCGGAAATCGAAACGTCCTCGGAACAGGAGCTGCGAATTGAAGAAGCACCGTACGCAGAACCGGCGCCTGATGAGCCGGCAGAAGAAATAAATGGGGAGCCGGCAGAAGAAATAAATGGGGAACCGGCAGAAGATATAAACGGGGAACCAGCAGAAGAAATATACGGGGAACCGACAGAGGCGGAACCTGTGGAACCGACAGAGAAGATACCTACGGAGCCTGCAGGGGAAGAACCGGCCGCTGAGGAACCTGCTGCTGCGGCGTATTACGCCGACGGCGCGGAAACGGAAATTGAACCGGAAACGGAAATTGAACCAGAAACGGAATTCGAACCTGAAAGAGAATTCCAACCGGAAAGAGGAGCCGAATCGGAAGAACAGCAAGCCCTCTCCCGGCTGCTTACTTTTTCCCACAGGCACTACGACGGAATGGAAGATTTGGAAGCAAAGGTAGCAGAAGCCTTTGCAATTACCGAAGAAGAGGATGAGAAGAATCATAAAAGAAACATCTGGCCGATTTTGCTCTCAGTAATTGCAGTCATTCTTTTAATAGAAATCGCAATTTTAGGGATTCGTTATTTCGCTCCCGACAGCGCTGCCGCGGATGTTGTCAATACCGTCCAGACAAAAGTCATACAAACGGTTTCCGGCTGGGCGGACGGAATAAAAGAATTGTTTTCAGGGAAAGATTCCGATGAAGGCACGATACCGCCGGAAAACGGCGATCAGGAAAACGGCGGCGCTGGCACGGGCGAGCCTGATCAGGGAGAACCCGGCAGCGAAACCGGGGAAGAAGCTCCGGACCCGAATCCGACTGCGGACAAAACTGTCCTTGTTTCGTCACAACTGGAACACAACGTCAATATCCAGCAGGTGAAGGCAAACGACGCCCTTGCCTGGAAGCAGGGCAGGGACTACGGCGTTACCGATCTCAACAATTCCAAACCGATAGAAAATAACGTTTGGCAGACGCCGGAAAACGGAGAGCCCGTTTATTATGACCAGTCCGTCGTCGGAACCGTCGTCGCTTTTGACTCCCAATGGATCGACTACGTCAACAACGGGAACAAAAATGTACTGGATCTGCTGAAAAAAGACAGCGATGCATACCGAAAAGCCACGAACTTTTCCAAACTCGGCAAAATAAAAGAAACCTTCAAACTGCTTGAAATCGGAGAGATCCGCCAGGGTTCGGACGGATTTTACGTCTGGGCGCATGAGGAGATTCAGATCACGGAAAACGGCAAGGCCACAGATAAAAAATACAACTGGATCTATTATCTAAAGCCGGAAGAAGGCAGAATGAAAATCGTTAACTATATCAGATTTTAAAATATAACAACAGGGAAGAGTATTAAAGGAGTGGTAGTAGTATGGCAACTAAGTCAAGATTCAAAAGAAACAGGATCACCACGGGGAATGTGGCGTTCTCACCGTCGCGGACAACGATTGAGACAGCATTCTACGGCAACAACGTAAGAAAGGTGATCGACCTTAAGGAAGCTTATGAGATGGCGAAGAATTCAACGGGGACGATCATCACTGACATGCCTGTTTTCAAGCCGGAGGAAATCGGCTTGCCCGAAGGAGCCAAAATTTTGCTGTTTAACGATGGGGAAACCGTAGGAAGATTCGCAGGAGCAAGGATAATCCTCGGCGAGAAAGGCGTGGTTGAAGGGGACTATGCGGCAATTCTGAGAGAAGCCGTATACGGCACAAGATATAAGAAGATGCTCCATACGGAAGCCTATATCGGTCTGGACGAAGATTTCATGGTGAGAGCAAACCTGCTGGTACCTGAGACTTATGAAAACACCCTGTATAACTGGCTCCTGAATTTTCAATACATAAACAAATTTTACGACGAAATGTACGGCAGATCCGCGGTGATCGGGGACGAACCGGATATCTTCATCCTGTCCGATCCGGACTGGAAAGACCCAAGATATCCGAACGGGATCGCATATTTCGATCCGGAGCACAACTGTGCGGCCCTGCTCGGACTGCGGTATTTCGGAGAACATAAAAAAGGAACCCTGACTATAGCCTGGGGCATCGCCAACAGAAATGGATACGCTTCCTGCCACGGCGGGATGAAAAGGATGGTCAGAAAGGACGGCAGCAAGCACGTTATGGGCGTATTCGGACTTTCCGGCTCCGGGAAATCCACACTGACCCATGCGAAGCACGACGGGAAATATGACGTAACCGTGCTGCACGACGACGCCTATGTCATCTCCACGGAAGACGGATCCTCGGTAGCCCTTGAGCCGTCCTACTTTGACAAAACCCAGGATTATCCTCTGACCTCGCCGGACAATAAGTTCCTGATCACAGTCCAGAACTGCGGAGCGACCCTGGACGCTGACGGCAAAATGGTGCTCGTTACGGAAGACATCCGGAACGGCAACGGCAGAGCCATCAAATCAAAGCTTTGGGCCGCGAACCGGGTGGATAAGCTCGCCGAGCCAATCAACTCCATCGTATGGCTCATGAAAGACCACTCCCTGCCGCCCGTGGTCAAGCTGGAAAATCCGGTCCTGGCGTCTGTCATGGGAGCGACCCTTGCCACAAAGCGGACCACCGCGGAAAAACTGGCGGAAGGCGTGGACAAAGACGCCCTGGTGTTTGAGCCTTACGCGAATCCGTTCAGGACCTACCCGCTGGGGCAGGACTACGAGAAGTTCAAGGCTCTGTTTGAAAAGAGAGGCGTGCAGTGCTACATAATAAATACGGGACACTTCTTAGACAAGAAGATCCCGAAGGAAGTCACCATCGGTATCCTTGAAAGCATTGTCGACGGAACGGCTCAGCTGAAACCTTTCGGTAATATGCCGGATGTCAAGACCATCGATGTAGAAGGCTTTGTACCGGATTTCAGCAGCAAAGAATACGTCGCGCTGCTGAACAAGAGTATGAAAAACAGGATCAACTATCTTGATTCCTTGACTGATTTCAAGGGTGGGAGGGATGAGCTTCCCGAAGAGGCTAAATCCGCGGTTCAGAAGCTGATAGACGAACAGATATAACGAGACGTTAAATGTCTCTTGCCTCATGCTTATAACTGCGGTCGGCACCGGACGGCGGACAGATGTAAAAGACCGGCGAATCCGGGTATACTATTCAATAAGTTATAGTTTCATAAGGGATTTTAGGGGGGAACGAATTGGAAAAAAGAAAAATAGGATTAGGCGTGATCATTGCGATTCTGCTGATCGTCATGGCCGGCTTCGGAGGTCTGGTAACCTTTATTACAGACTTCCTGTGGTTCAGGGAGCTTGGCTATACCAGCGTGTTCTTCAAGCAGCTGTTCACGCAACTGCAGATCGGAGTACCGTCCTTCGTGATCATCATGGCACTGTCTTACTTTTATTTGCGCATGCTGAAGAGGGGGTACTATAAAAGGATCGATACCGTGGACGCTCCCGCGCTGAGTGAAAAGACGCTGAACCGGATTTCACTGGGACTTGGCGCTGTGTTCGGAATTCTGGTGACCATTACCACCGTAACCGGGCTGTGGTTCCAGATCCTGAAATTCACAAACGGCACCGACTTCGGCATCAAAGATCCGATTTTCGGTATGGACGTTTCCTTTTATATCTTCAAGCTGGAATTCATCACCCAGCTTAACGGAATCGCCATCGGCATCGTGATCGCTTTTGCCGTCCTGACGCTGATCTACTATTTCATCCTGCTTTCCATGAGAAGGCCGAAAATATTTGATCAGAAGGAACAGGAATACAGCGCCGACGATGAAGGACAGAGCTATCGCAAAAACAATTTTGATAATGTGATCAACGGAATGTTCGGCGACACCTTTGGCAAGTTTGCAAGGAGCTTCAACGGAGGACAGGGTTTCGGCGGAGGCGGCAATGACTATGGGCAGGGACCGGGCTACGGCAGAAAGCCGGCCAGCAAGTTCAACAATGAAAGCCTCAAGGAGCTTGTCCATATCGCATCAAACCAGCTTACCATTTTAGGGGTCATCTTCTTCCTGATGGTAGGAAGCAATTTCTTCCTCAGGCAGTACAACCTCCTGTATTCTCACACGGGAGTGCTTTACGGAGCAGGTTTCACCGACATCAATATCACCCTGTGGGTTTACCGCGCCATGATCGTACTTTCCGTCGCCGCGGCCATCGGGTTTGCCATGGGCATCAAGCGGAAGAAGTTCAAGATGGTGTTTACGGTTCCCGTTATTATGCTCATACTGGGCGCGGTGGGAACAGGAGCGGCGCTGCTGGTCCAGAACCTGGTGGTCTCCCCGGATGAAATCAACAAGGAGAGCCCGTACCTGCAGAACAACATCACGTTCACCCAGTACGCCTATGACCTGCAGGACGTTACCACCAAGAATTTTCCGGCAACCAACGACCTGACAAAGCAGGACATCGCCAACAACATGAGCACCATTCAGAATATCAGGATCAACGACTATGACCCTGCGAAAAAGTTCTACAACCAGACCCAGAGTATCCGGCTGTATTACCTGTTCAATGACGTCGACGTGGACCGGTATATGATCAACGGCGAATATACCCAGGCCTTCCTGTCTGCCAGGGAAATTGACGAGACAAAGATCAGGCAGGAATGGATGAACAAGCACCTGAAATATACCCACGGATACGGCATTACCCTTTCCAGGGTAGACAAGGTAACGGCCAGCGGCCAGCCGGACATGATGATCGACGGCATACCGCCGGTGTCCGATGTGAAGGAGATCGAAATCACAAGGCCGGAGATCTATTTCGGCGAGCTGACCAACGATTATATCCTGACCAACACCAACGAGCAGGAATTCGACTATCCGGTGGCGAGCGGAGATGAAAATAATTACGCGACCTATCAGGGGAGCGCGGGGATCAAGCTGAACCTGTTCAACAGGGCGCTGTTTGCCATTCGGGAACAGAGCCTGAAACTTCTGGTCTCCACCAATTTAGACAGTAATTCAAAAATTGTGATCAACAGGAACATCATGCAAAGGGTGCAGAGGATCATGCCATTCCTCCAGTATGACAATGATCCGTACATCGTTACGGCGGACGGCAAGCTTTACTGGATCATAGACGCGTATACCACCAGCAGCTACTATCCGTATTCCGAACCCTTTAATCCGACGAGCAGCAGGATGAACTATATCCGCAACTCGATAAAGGTCGTCATCGACGCCTATAACGGGGAGACCGGCTATTATCTGGTCAACAGCGACGATCCCATTGCGAGCACCTATGCGAAGATCTATCCGGTACTGTTCAAGTCCTTTGACCAGATGCCTGATTCCCTGAAGTCTCACATCAGATATCCAAGCATAATGTTCGATATCCAAGCCAACGTTTACAAACGGTATCACATGAACGACGTAAAGGTATTTTATCAGGGAGAGGACCTGTGGGAAATTTCCAGTGAGATCTTCGGCACCCAGGAAGTTCCGATGACGCCGAACTACTATATCATGAAACTGCCGGGAGAAAGCGACGTTGAGTTTATCAACTCCATCCCGTATACGCCTTCCGGGAAACGGAACATGACGGGGCTGCTGGTGGCGAGAAACGACGGCGCCCACTACGGGGATCTGGTTTTGTACCAGATGCCGAAGGACCGGCTCATCTACGGACCGATGCAGATCGAATCCCAGATCGACCAGCACCCGGATATTTCCAAGGAGTTCTCGCTTTGGAATTCCGCCGGGTCGACCTACATCAGAGGAAACCTGTTTATCATACCTATCGAGAACTCCCTGGTATATGTGGAGCCGGTCTATCTGGAAGCGTCAAATACCGGAAGCCTTCCTGAAGTCAAGCGCGTCATCGTAGCTTACGGCGACCGGATCGCGTACGAGCCGACTTTGTCGGCGGCTTTGGATTCTCTGTTCGGAGCGGGGACCGGAACGCCTCAGGCGCCGGGCGAAGAAAAGCCTGGAACGGGTGAGACCGGAACGCTGACCGCCGACGAACTGATCCGACTGTCCAACGAAGCCTTCAATAACGCCACCGCGGCGCAGCAGAACGGCGATTGGTCGGCCTACGGCCGGTATCTGAACGAACTCAAGGGCTACCTGAACCAACTGATGCCTCCGGAACCTGAAGAGAATCAGCAGATCCCAACCAACGGAGAAATATAACGAGGGCACAATAAGGATATAAAGAAGCGAACCGCTAACCGACGCGGTGCGATCATAAAAACAGGCATCCATTCACGATAAACGTGGGTGGATGCCTGCTTTCCAGTATAAATATATAACGAGGCGGAAATGTCTCCCGCCTCGTTGAACTTATTTTGTAGTGCCTTTTAAAACCAGGGCGGTACATTTGCCCAGACACAAGTGCATATTTTATCGCTTTCGTTTCTTTTGGAATGCGGATCAGTGGAATTAAACGTAATGCTGTCACCTTCCCTGAGTAAATATACCTCTTGTTTGATTTGAACAATCAATTCCCCTGAAAGGATCAATCCGCATTCACAGCCCGGATGTGAATAGAGATCGGGACCAGTTGTGCTCCCCGGATCATATTC
>DATMXY010000507.1:0-5379 GCA_035561275.1 Anaerovoracaceae bacterium
ATTTATGAAAACCGTTTGGTTCATGGAGAGACGTCTTTATTACCGGGGTATCGCCGGTAAAAATCCCTGTTTCCAATGAATTATCAGTAAACAAGAGTAAAAGGGCGACCATGGATATTATTATTAACCACAATACACAGACGCCAATTTATTTGCAGATTGTCAACCAGCTGAAAGAGGTGATCATCAAAGGGGAAGTCACCAACGGTTTTGTGCTGCCTTCGGAAAGGGCTATGGCAAAGCTTCTGAACGTGCACAGAAATACGGTCATCAGAGCTTATACGGAGCTCAAGGCGGACGGCTTTCTGTCATCCGCCCGGGGGATAGGCTACACGGTCTCCTACCGGAGCGATACGCCGGAAGAAGAAAACAGAAATGACGGAATCTCATGGTCCAGCCTTATCAAAGATGAATACCTGGACTTGAAAATCACCTTTGACGACCTGTTCACGAAATCTTACACCTCCGGCAATATTTCTTTCGCCGGCGGCATTGCTTCAGTAGAAGAATACGCAAAAGAGGATCTGGCGCACATTTTGAACGATATCATCTCCTCCGGCAACATGGAAGCCTATTCCTATACCCCGTATCAGGGAAATCCGCATCTTCGCCGGAATATCGCCTCCTTCCTGCAGCGCAAGGGGATCAAGGCAAAGCCGGGTGAAATACAAATCGTCTCTGAGACCAATCAGGCTTTGGATTACCTGGCGGCGCTTCTGATCAAACCGGGAGACGTTGTGATCACCGAGGAACCCGTGTCCCCCGACGTTTATCGGACATTCGCCCTGGCCGGAGGAAAGGTGGTCGCCGTGCCCATGGACGAGGAAGGAATTATCTGTGACAGTCTTGAACCTCTTATTCTGAAATATAATCCGAAATTTATCTATGTAAATCCGGATTTTCAAAATCCGACCGGAATCGTTATGAGCCTGAATAGAAGAAAGGACCTTCTGTCTTTGTCCCGTAAATATAATCTGCCCATCATCGAAGAAGACGCCGCTTCGGAAATACGGTTTGAAGGCGTCAGGATCCCGTCATTGAAAGCCCTGGACAAAGGCAACCGTGTTATTTTCATTTACTCCTTTGCCCTGACCTTCGCACCGGGTATCCGAATGGCGTTTGTCCTGGCGGATAAAACCCTGATCAAAAGCCTGAGTTATATCGTTTCGATCCGGCTGATCAGCCTCGACAGCATTTCTCAGAAGCTGCTCAGCAGCTATATTGAAATGGGGATCTACCAGAGAAATCTCAGAAATATCTGCGCGGACTATAAAGAGAAAAGAGATTTGATGTGCTCCTGCCTTGAGGAGGCGGAAACACTGGGCCTTGATTTCCGTAAGCCGGCCGGCGGAGTATATCTCTGGTGCAGGCTGGCGCCGGATATCAATTTCCGGCGGCTGTATGTAAAAACAATGGAAAAGGGCGTATCCTTCATACCTGGCAATGTGTTCTATTTGAGGGGATCCAAGGGCGACAGTTATATACGGCTGAATTTCTCCTATCCGAGCAAGCTGCAGATTGAAAAGGGGATAGAAACCCTGACGGAAGCGATCAGGGAAAGCAAAAAAACGGTTAAAAAAGGCGAATCGGAAATCAGAGAAGGCGAATCGGAAATCAGGGAAAACAAATAAAGAACATACCGTTACAAGAATCAGGAATAATAAGTACTGGCACACGAAAAAACTCGGGCGCTGGTACTTTATTTTTTTACCCGCTGTATTATGATTCAGTTATATCAGAAGTTTCTAAAAAAGAATGTCAATCTGCAATTTCGGATGATAAAAAAATATAAGAAGGAGATAAAAATGGCAGTCAATTTAAAGGGGAGAAGCTTCCTTACCCTAATGGATTTTACTCCCGGTGAGATTCGGTACCTGCTCGACCTGGCCCGCGATCTGAAGGCTAAAAAAAGAGCGGGAATCCATAACGAAATACTGAAGGGCAAGAATATCGTTCTGCTGTTTGAGAAGACGTCCACCCGTACAAGGTGCGCCTTTGAGGTCGCCTGCCTGGACGAAGGCGCCCACGTGACCTTTCTGGATTCTGCAAGCTCGCAGATGGGGAAAAAGGAATCCCTGGAGGATACCGCCAGGGTGCTGGGAAGATTTTACGACGGCATTGAATACAGGGGATACGGGCAGAAGGTCGTTGAAGACCTTGCGAAGTATTCCGGCGTTCCCGTATGGAACGGTCTTACGGACGTCGACCATCCGACCCAGATACTGGCCGATCTGCTGACGATGGAGGAGCACTTGGCGAAGCCTTTGAACAAGTCAAAGGTGGTTTTCTGCGGAGATATCAGGAACAATATGTCCTACGCATGGATGTACGGCTGCGCGAAGATGGGGATTCATTATGTGGCCTACGGTCCGGCGGAACTGGAGGTTGATCGGGAAATCGTGGAAAAGGCAAGGTCCGCCGCGGCGGAGACCGGCGGCAAAATTGAGATTTCCAGTACGTCTGACTGCCTGAAGGGCGCCGACGTGATCTATACCGACGTATGGGCCTCCATGGGAGAAGAAGCCCAGATTCCGGAAAAGGTCAGGCGCATGACTCCATACAAGGTTACCATGGATCTGATCAGAGCCACGGAAAATCCCGATGTGCTGTTCCTCCATTGCCTGCCCGCTTTTCATGACTTTGAAACCAAAATGGCAAGGGAATGGAAGGAAAAGGGATACGACATCCGGGAAGTGGACGACGAAGTATTCCGAAGCAAACATTCTGTGGTTTTCGACGAGGCGGAAAACAGAATGCATACCATTAAAGCGGTCATTGCGGCGACCGTATGACGCGATAGGAAGGAGAGCGCGATATGGCACAGGGCATAAACGTTTACTCGGAAATAGGAAAATTAAACAGTGTGATGCTGCACAGGCTGGGCCGTGAAATCGAGGGACTGGTTCCGGATAACTTTGAAAGACTGCTGTTTGACGAGATCCCGTACCTGAAGGTGGCACAGTACGAACATGATTGCTTCGCAAAGGTTTTAAGGGAAAACGGCGTAGAGGTTCTGTACTTCGCCGACGAAGTGGCAAAGGCGCTCAAAACCATGGAGGCAAGAAAAGAATTTGTAAGAGAATTCCTGCGGGACAGCGATATTTTTTCTGCTCACGTCATTGAGGCCATTGAGGAGTATCTGCTGGAAATGCCGCTGAAAGACATGGTGGAAACTATTATCGCGGGCATCAGGAAGACTGACCTTCCGATCAGAAAATCCAATTCCCTGGCGGACTTCATCAATGAGAATTACCCATATTACACAGACCCTATGCCCAACCTGTATTTCACGCGGGACCCGGGCGCCTGTGTGGGAAACGGCGTCAGCATCCACTGCATGAGCACCAAAGCCAGAAAAAGAGAGGCCCTGCTGCTGAAATATATCTATTTATACAACAGGGACCTTATGTGGTCGGGCGCCGATCAATGGTATGACTACGAAGGACCCAGCCCCATCGAGGGAGGAGATATCCTGGTGCTCTCGCCGGAAATCGTCGCGGTGGGACTGAGCCAGCGAACCTCTGCGGACGCCATTGAAATTTTCGCGAACAGATTGCTGAGCCATACCAACAGCTTTCAAAAGATCTTGGTATTTGAAATACCGAAATGCCGGGCATTTATGCATCTGGACACCGTGTTCACCATGGTGGATTACGACAAGTTCACAATCCATCCGGAGATCGAAGAACCCTTGCATATTTACGAAGTTACTCTTGACAAAAAGAAAGCGCCGGTATTCAAAAGCAGCAAGGATAAGCTGGAAACGATCCTCAAAAGAGAGTTGAAGCTGTCGGAGGTTCAGATGATAAGATGCGGCGGTTCGGATCGGATCGCCGCTCAGAGAGAGCAGTGGAGCGACGCATCCAATACTTTGGCTATAGCGCCGGGAGTCGTCGTTACCTATGACAGAAACCATGTGACCAACGAGCTGCTCGAGCGATGCGGAGTGAAAGTAATAACCATTCCAAGCTCAGAGCTGTCAAGAGGAAGAGGCGGTCCCCGGTGCATGAGCATGCCTGTCAACAGAGACTGAACGACGGCGTAAATGATTAGCAGGCCGATTTGAACCATACGTATACTAGCTCGCCCAATTTGTGAAACAAATTGTAGGCGAACTTATGCAAGGAAATCACAACGTTCCGTTCCGGAACTCCTCCGCAAGCTTTATGCTTGCTACGCTGTCCGTTTTGCCATTGCAGCTAAAGCTGTGGTAAAAAGGCAAATCTTCGATTTGTAGATTTCTACTGCTAAATCGCATGAAATAAGGAGAATGCAAATGTGTAAAGGTAAGATTGTGATTGCCCTGGGGGGTAACGCGCTTCAGGCTTTTGGCTCTCCGCCGACCGCAGAAGCCCAGTTGGAGGTTGTCAGAAAGACCTGTGATTATATCGGGCAGATCGTGGCCAGCGATTATGAAATCGCCCTTGTTCACGGAAACGGCCCCCAGGTAGGCAGGATTTTATTGGCGTCCGAAGCCGCGAAGGAAATTACGCCACCCATGCCTTTTGACGTCTGCGGCGCAATGAGCCAGGGATACATCGGATATCACCTGCAGCAGGCGATGCACGAAGCACTGATCAAGATAGGAAAAGGCCATATTCCGGTGGTTACCATCGTGACGCAGATGTTAGTCGACAAGGGCGATCCGGCCTTCCAAAATCCTACAAAGCCCATCGGGCCCTTCTATACGGAAGAGGAAGCCAAGGCCGTTGCGGCGGAAAAGCATTATGTGATGAAGGAAGATGCGGGCCGCGGATGGCGCCGCGTGGTCGCCTCGCCGATACCGAGCCACATTGTTGAAATCGACTCCATTAAACGGTTATGGGATTCTACCATCGTTGTTTTTGCAGGCGGAGGCGGTATCCCGGTCATCCAGCGGGAAGACGGTTCCTATGAAGGTGTTGCTGCAGTGATCGACAAGGATTATGCTGCCGAGCTGTTAGCGGAGCAGATGGGCGTCGATACTCTGCTGATCCTTACGGAGGTCGAAAAGGTTGCCCTCAACTTTAACAAATCCGACCAGAAAGTTCTGGATCATATGACGGTGGAGGAGGCGGAGAGGTATATTGCGGAGGGGCATTTCGCTCCCGGAAGTATGCTGCCCAAAGTACAGGCCGCTGTGAAATTTGTGAAATCGGGAGAAGGTAAAAAGGCCATAATCACTTCTCTTTTCAAAGCGGTGGACGCATTGGAGGGGAAAACGGGAACGCATATTACCGTTTAGCTAAACAATACAAAACTTTTGGTGGATATGGATGCCGTGCGGTCAAACCCGCATGGCATCTGCATTTCGGTTTTTTTTGCCTATTTAAGGGAGGCAAACTCTCAATTGAATGCAATTATCAATTTTTTATTGACAGAAACAAGATTCAATGCTAT
>DATMXY010000508.1:0-5192 GCA_035561275.1 Anaerovoracaceae bacterium
GTGTCGAATAGATATCTGTTAATTCTTTCGTTTTTTGCTATATGATTTTAACCACACCGTACAACTGCAGCCGCCGGCAAGCTCGTTTTTGAAGCGGATGTAGCCTCCATGGACCGTCACAATGCGTTTCACGATACGAAGCCCCAGCCCATGACCCCAAGATGCTTCGGGCAGCGTATTCCGGTTTAAAAGCGCCAACTGCTCATCAGAAAAGCCTGTCCCGTCATCCTGAACGGTCAGCCGGAGCAGTTTTCTTTCCACGCATAACTCAATTCGAATCGAACAGCCTTGCGGGTTGTGGTGTACACTGTTGCTAATCAGATTATTAAGCATGCGAACTAGCAGTGCCCTGTCGCCGCGCAACTGTAAAGCGACGGCGGCAGGGTCGATTTCTACCTCGATAGGGTATTTTTCATCCGGGTCGGTATTCAGAAAGTCCGCCACCACTTCTCGGAGAAGCGCAGGCATGGAAAGACGCTCGGTTTGCAGCGGCTCCATGGCGTATTCCAGACGACTTACAAGATTCAGATCGGCAATAAGCAAACGCATTTCTTCTCCCTTGCGGCGGATAATACCTGCTTGCTGCCTTTGCTTATCCGGCAGAGCACCTTCGTTTTCCAGGCTTGCGGCATAGCCGAGCACCATCGAAAGCGGTGTCCGGATATCGTGAGAAACCCCCGCTATCCATTCGGTGCGTGCCGCATCCCTGTTTTTGTGCCAGCGCCCCATCATCCACACGGATACGCTCAGAATTACAAGAAAATTACACACCAGAGCCACCCCAAACCAAATGGGCCAGAAACAAAGTTGTGCGATCGGCATTTCCAGCGGATATTTCCAGGCCGAATCCTTAGGTGCGCCCAGCACGAACAGGCCGTCTTCCACACCCCAGACCTTGACTGGATAATCGTTAAGATACCAGCGGGAAAAACCGGCCACCTCGGAAAGGGTATACTGCTCCGCTACTTCCACAGGTTTTTCATACGCCCATACGACCTTTCCCGTTTCATTGGCAATAAGCATGGCCCAATAGTCGTTTGCCGCGAGAGCATTCATTGCTCCTTCAGGAAGCATGTAGCCGCCGTTGGTATGCTCCAGTGCCTCGGCGTATGGAGTGACCCGCGGCTCACTTCCTTTATCTGAAAGCGTAAAGACCGCATAGGAAAATAGCCCTATGTTCACCACCAACCCTACCGCTAAAATAGCCGCCAGCAAGGCTGCCAGTTGCAATGCGCTGTGCAGTGCACGTTTTGACTTCATGGCGCCTTGGCCTCCTTCAGCAGCCGATACCCCAGACCGCGCATCGTGATAAGCCAGCGCGGGTGGGAAGGATCAGCTTCGATCTTTTCCCGCAGGCGGCGCATGTGAACCATCAACGTGTTATCATAGCCAATGTTCTCGTCATTCCACACCGCCAAACACAGGTTGTCCATCGTGACGATATGGCCACGGTTTTCGTTCAACTTGGAAAGCAATGCGTATTCTTTTGCGGTCAGTATCTTTTCTTCTCCGTTTCCCGTCACGGTGCCACTGCTCATATCTACCGTCACTCCGCCAAGGAGAATCCGTTCCGGCGAAGAGGGCTCGGTGGTCATATAGGTACGGCGCAGGACGGCCAGAAGGCGAAGCGTAAGTTCCCGAGGCAGGAACGGTTTTGTGATATAATCATCCGCACCAAGGCCCAGCCCTCGCAGACGCGCCTCGTCCTCGTCCCGCGCGGAAAGAAACAGTACCGGGATGTCCGCCTGCCGCCGCAGCTGCGAAAACAGTCCAAAACCGTCGCCGTCAGGAAGCATCACATCCAGCAGCACTGCCTGTGGCGCAAAATCCTGTGCGACGGTCAAGGCATCCGCCGCAGTGAGCACGGTCCTGATCTGATCAAATCCTTCCTGCCGCAGCAGGGTATCCAGCATGGTCAGCACTTCCGGCTCGTCATCCACCAGAAGCAGCCGCGCTTCGTGTATATCCTGCACAGTACCCACTCCTTTCTGTCTTTTATGCCTTTATTATAACAGCCTGCTGTTGCGCCGCTGCGAAAAAACTGAAAATTAAGGTAAATGTAAGCTTGTCGTCAGCGACATGTAAGGCGGGCGGGGTATCCTGTGAAGGAAAACAGGAAGGAGATCCGCTATGGACTATTGTATTACTACCGACCGTCTTACCAAGCGCTATGGACAGGAAGTTTCCGTAAACCGTATCGGTCTTGCCGTTCCCATCAGCACGGTATACGGCTTTCTAGGGCCGAACGGCGCGGGCAAGACCACGACAATGAAGATGCTGCTAGGGCTTGTGCATCCCACCGAGGGAGATATCTGCGTGCTGGGACAGGACGTAAACGAGAAGAACCGCTTGTCCATCCTTCGAAATGTGGGTTCCCTCATCGACTCGCCCAGCTATTACGGCCATCTTACGGCCCGGGAGAATCTGGAGATCGTGCGTTCGCTGCGTGGCCTGCCCAAGGGAGAAATTGATGCGGCTCTGGACACGGTACGACTGACCGGGGCGGGCAATAAACAGGCTTCAAAATTTTCTCTGGGCATGAAGCAGCGGCTTGGGATCGCCGCCGCGCTGATGGGCAGGCCAAAGCTGATGATTCTGGATGAACCCACAAACGGCCTCGACCCCGCCGGGATACAGGAAATGCGGGAGCTGATCAAATCTTTCCCTGCGCAGTATGGCATGACGGTAATGGTATCAAGTCATCTTCTGTCTGAGATCGACCAGATTGCCGACCATGTGGGCATCATTCGAAAAGGTGAGCTTGTGTTTCAGGACATGCTTGCGTCTTTGCATGCCAAAAGCCGCCGCCATCTGGCGTTGCGTACCAGCGACAACGAGCGGGCCGCAGCGCTTCTGCCAAATGCAAAGGACACGGACGGCTGGCTTACACTCCCGCAGCTTACGGACGAACAGGCGGCAGAGGCAAGCCTTTTACTGGCGCAAAACGGCGTAGGGATTGTGCGCATGGAACAGCGCGAAAAGAGCCTTGAGGACATCTTTCTGGAGATGACCGGAACGGAGGCGGCTTTATGAACATGTTGCGGCTTGAATTCTATAAGGCCCGTCGCAAGCATTACTGGCTCATTGTTGCAGTTATGAGCGGAATGCAGGCGCTGTGGCTTATATGGGCCTTTCGGCGCATGGATGCCCGCGACCTTGCCCAGGGATACCTGGAGAGTTTGTACCACTTTAGCATACTTAATTCCATTGTGCTGCCCGTGATGATTGCGGTGCTGGTTTCCAGAATGTGTGACATCGAACACAAGGGGAGCGCCCTGAAAGTACTGTTTACCATGCAGCCCTCCGGCACGCTGTTCGACGCGAAATTTCTCTGTGCGGGCATTCATCTTGCAGCGGCAGTGGGGTTCCAGATAGCGGTCATTTTGCTGATGGGACACATCAAAGGCTTCGGTTCCATTCCACCGACCATGGATTTCGTCTTGTACCTTGCCTCACAGTTGCTGTGCAGCCTGTTCCTGGCGCTGTTTCTTCAAATCCTTGCGTTGCGGCACGTCAACCAGTTCATCCCGCTGGCCGCGGGACTCATCACAGGCTTTCTCGGCCTGATGGCGATGTTCTTTCCGGCGTGGGTCATGCGGATGGTGCCCAGCGCTTATTACGGTTTGCTCTCCATGGTGCGCATGGACTGGGACCGGGTCGCGGGCATCGTGACGTATTACCGGGCGCCGTTCCCGGTCGCGGACTGTGCGCTGCTCACCGCCGCCCTCATGATTCTATATTGGTTTGGCCGCCAAAGCTTTGTTAAAAGGGAGGTGTAAGCTATGCTGTTCACTGTCGTAAAAACTGAAATCCTGAAATTGCGCCGCGCGCCGGTATGGATCGCCTTTTTCACACTGCCGCTGCTGGCGGCTGTCATGGGCACCTTCAACTATCTTCAGAACATCGGCATCCTCACGCAAGAATGGTACAGCCTGTGGACGCAGCACACGATCTTTTCCAGCTTCTTCTTCCTGCCGTCGCTTATCGGTGTGCTGTGCGCCTATCAATGGCGGCTGGAACATCGGGAAAACAATTGGAACAGCCTGATGACCTTTCCGGTTTCGGGGCAGAATATCTTCATGGGGAAGCTCATCGTTTCAGCGGGACTGGTGGTTTTGACGCAGGCACTCACCGGCGTGCTGTTCATTGTCTGCGGGCAATGTGCGGGATTGCCAGGCGCGGCGCCTTCCGACTTACCGCGCTGGCTTTTTCTGGGTGCGTGCGCGGGCATCTCCATCGCATCGGTGCAACTGGCCTTCTCAATGATCGTCAAAAGCTTTGCCATCCCTGTGGGAATTGCACTGATGGGCGGCATCCTGGGCCTCGCCATGGCAAGTTCGGGATGGGGGCTTTTCTGCCCCTATTCCTTGTTGGCGCTCGGCATGAACGCCAACGGCAACGGGTACCTGACAGCCGGAGATACCCTCCCATTTTTTGTTTCCTGCGCGGTGTTTACACTATTGCCGACCCTGTTCGCCGTGTGGTGGCTAAAGAAGAAAGATGTTGAAACCAGATAAAATACATGCCAATAATTTATTGTGTCCATAACACTGTCCTGATTTCTTTATCTTCTCCTCGGCAATATGATAGAATATCTGCGAGGTGGTGTCATGCGCGCTTTACTGGAGCTATTGGCCGGAATGGTAAACTACCTGCATGATTTGGTACTTGCCGTTTCCAAGGCTTTGGGCCTGGGGTTAAGTGATAAAGACCTGCATTTCTGGATGGTCGGAGCCTTGGGTCTGGTGGTTTTCATAGTATCTGATTGGGCCATTAGACTTTTAGCCAGATGGAGTTTATCAGCCATATCATTCATATACACCTTAACCATTTTAACTGTTTTTGTATTTGCGGTGGAGATCGAACAGGCTATAACCGGCAAGGGAAGTATGGAATTCGAAGATATCACTATGGGGCTGTACGGATTTCTGGTTTTTATTGCAATATACCTGCTTTTAAAAATGGCAGTTCACATGCTTCAACAGAAAAAATAAAAAAGGTTGACGGTGCAATTGGAGACATTTCAGTCTTATATGGGAGTAAGAAGTCCCCATTTGTAAAGCTTGGTTTTCAGTTTGTATGGCGGGGGGAACGTACTCGCTTCTTGTCTCCTTTTAACCGCCGGAAGCAGGTTATTCTTCATGATATCAGCCCTCTGTCATCGGTTCTGGTATTATTTTTCTTTGCATATC
>DATMXY010000509.1:0-11227 GCA_035561275.1 Anaerovoracaceae bacterium
TTATTGAATTTATGAAAAGCTACGATGAAAAAGATGTCGAGGAATTAGAGAATACATATGCAAGAATGCAAGCAAAGGTATCGGAAAACAAAGATTTCTATATCGCTGATTACGAATTTCATAAAATAATTGCGAAAGGAACGAAAAATCCTATCGTAATCTCTATCAACGAAATGCTGACAGGCGTTTTGGTCGCTTCACAAGAGCTCACCAATTTGAAGATCGGGCCGGATATCGGGCTGGCATATCATAAAGAAATTATTGATGCGATCAAAAAAAATGACTCTCAAATGGCAGCTCTGTTAATGACCCGGCACATTGAAGCAACGATAAAATGTGTGGAAGATGCGAATGAGGCAAACGAATAACTTACTGATTATCCTTAAATTTCATGAGGGACTGTATTATTTAAGTCCGATTTAAAACTGAAAATACTGAATGAAAAATTCTTACAACGCTGTAGGACTTCTTAGAGTTTCAAATTGCAAATAATATGTAAATTATTTGAAAATATGAATTTTATTTTCATTTACAATTAAACGGTTAGTCTCTATGGATTCATAGATACAAAATTAAGGAGGACAGCAAGAATGAAGAATATCGTTAAAGAGCACGCTTATGTGAATGACGCGCTGATGGATAAATTCCGCAGCATGAGGGACGTCTACAGCCTGTCCTGCATCCTGACGGATGCCCAGGAGCGGGACAATGTGATGAGGAACAACATCAAAGGCCGTACAGTAAACAGGCGGGTGATCGGACCTGCGCTTACGGTAAAGCTTACTGCCGGCGATATTGTTGATTGTCTGAGCATCTTTGAAATTGCAAAACCCGGCGACGTTGTGGTCATTGACGCATTTTCGGAAGGAGAGACCTCGATCTGGGGAGGTCTCATGTCGGGACTGGCAAAAGCAGCCGGCGTGGCGGGTGTTGTGATCGACGGAAGCGCCCGGGATACGGATGAGGCCAGGATGCTTGATTTTCCCATCTATTCCGCTCATGTCAGTCCCCGTGCGGCGCATACCGCGTATTCAGGAAGAAAAGAGCCCATCGAGATCAACACTCCCGTCGTATGCGGCGGAGTCATCGTGAGGCCGGGAGATCTGATCGTCGCTGACGAGATCGGCGTTACCGTCGCCCCAAGCGAGGGCCTTGAAGAAATATACATAAAGGTCAAAGAACAGGCCGAGAAGGAAGAGGCTACCAGAGCGGAGATCCTGAAGGGTGCGACCGTGGAAGAGCTTCTTGCCAAATTCGGACGGTTATGATGGAAGGAGAAGCCCGATGAAAGTTGTTGATTTAAGCCATAAATTCAGTGTTGAGGACATGGTATTTCCCGGTACTATGGGGATGAGCTTTGAGCGTACTCACACAACGGCAGAGGATCATTATAACCTCTCCATAGCAAGAATTAATTCACACTCAGGCACACATACAGACGCGCCCCTGCATTTTATCGCCGGAGGCGATTCGCTGGGAGAGGTTCCTATCGACCGCTATGTGGGATCCTGCGTCGTGGCCGACTGCAGAGACAAGGGAGCATTTGGTACGATTGGGATTGACGATATCAAGCCTTATGAGGATGCCGTCCGAAAAGCCGGAAGAGTGCTTATCTGTACCGGCTGGAGCAAGCATTTCAATGAAGAATGCTTCTTTACAGACTATCCGATCATCTCAGAGGAACTGGCCGATTATCTGGTCTCCCTGGGGATCGTGCTGGTCGGAGTTGAGCCGCCTTCCTTGAACCCTCCTAAATATATTGAGGTGCATCAGGCCTTTCTGAAAAACAATGTGGCGATCGTAGAAGGGCTGACCAATCTGGAAGCCCTGATCGGAAAGGAATTCATTTTCTGCGGTGCGCCGCTGGCATTCGAAGACATGGACGGCTTTCCGGTACGCGCATACGCCATAGAATTTTGAGGTTATTATGGATCCTATCATTGCAAAGCTGAAAGAGAAAAAAATCATAGCCATCGTTCGCGGACTTCCGGGAGAAAAAATAATAAAGACGGCAAAAGCGCTCCGGGAAGGCGGGATCGGCTTTATCGAGGTGACGTTCAATCAGTCCTCCCCTTCCTGTCTGGAGGATACCTATGAAGCGATCAGGTCAATTTCCGAAAGCATTCCTGATATCTGCGCGGGAGCCGGTACGGTGGTAAGCGTGGAACAGGCGGAAGCGGCCTGGCGGGCGGGGGCGAACTATATTATTTCCCCCGATTTCAACGAGGCAGTTGTGGCGAAAACGCTGGAACTGGGGATGCTCTCCATGCCCGGCGCCTTCTCTCCGACAGAGATTGCGAAGGCGTACGCGGCGGGAGCAACCTTTGTCAAGGTATTTCCTGCATCGAACCTGGGGCCGGATTATATCAAGGCGGTGCGGGCGCCTCTGAGCCATATCCCTTTGCTGGCGGTGGGAGGGATCAGCGACAGCAATATGGAGCAGTTCTATAAAGCGGGCGCCGCGGGCTTCGGGATCGGAGGCAGCCTTGTGGATAAAAAGCTGATCGACGCCGGTAATTTTGAAGCGGTGACAGAGATTGCGAAGCGGTACGTGGATATTGCCACCGGTCTGTAACCCGGCCGCAGCATATCATTACGCCAGGCTGTAGACTGACTTGGGGTAATAATTTTCCGTCGATTCCGGCGCAAAGTGGAAGGAGCAACAAGGAGCAATGGAAAAATTAGTGTGTTTTGGTGAAATCATGTGCCGCTTCAGCCCTCCGGGCTATTTAAAAATCGTACAGACAGATGAATTTCAGATTTCATTTGCCGGAGGCGAGGCCAACGTTGCAGTGGCCGTATCCAACTTTGGCGGCGATGCGAAATTTGTCACGAAGCTGCCGGACAATGATTTGGCAAAATCGGCTATGCGCGTTCTGCGCGGATACGGCGTCGATGTGAGCGGCATTGCCATCGGCGGAGACAGGATGGGCGTATACTACGTCGAAAAGGGCGCGTCTCAACGGCCTTCCAAGGTGATATACGACAGAAAATATTCCTCCCTCGCTATGGCCGGCCCGGAGGAGTTTGACTGGGATGCGATTTTTGAAGGCGCGGCCTGGTTCCATTTTACCGGGATAACACCGGCTCTGTCGGATAACCTGGCGACGATCTGCAAAGAGGCGTGCCAGGCGGCCAGGAAGAAGAATATCACCGTTTCGTGCGATCTGAATTACAGGAAAAACCTGTGGTCTTCCGAAAAAGCGGGGCAGGTCATGTCCGGGCTGATGGAATATGTGGATGTCTGTATTGCCAATGAGGAAGACGCGGAAAAGGTTTTTGGAATAAAAGCGGAAGATACGGACCTTGTCGGAGGAACGCTCAGCAAACAGGGCTACCGCAAAGTGGCGCAGCTGCTGATGGAGCGATTTGATTTCAGCAAGGTAGCGATTACGCTGCGGGGAAGCATCTCCGCCAGCGACAATACCTGGGCGGGCATTCTGTACGACGGAAAAGAGCTGTATGCGTCCCGGGAATACAAGATCCATCTGGTGGACCGGGTGGGAGGCGGAGATTCCTTCGGCGGCGGCCTCATTTATGCTCTCATGGGAGGATATGAGCCTCAGCAGGCGATCGAATTCGCCGTGGCCGCCTCCTGCCTGAAACAGGCGACGGAATTTGATTTCAGCCAGGCAACGGTGCAGGAAGTCCGGAGCCTTATGGACGGGGACGGTTCCGGCCGCGTACAGAGATAATGATACAAGGAGGTATACCATGTCATCTGTTCTGAGAGTGGAAAACCTGCACAAAGAGTATCCGGGCGTCGTGGCGGTCAACGATATCAGCTTTGAGCTGGGGCGGGGTAAAGTTTTGGCGCTTCTGGGCGAGAACGGGGCCGGTAAATCCACACTGTCAAAACTGATCTGCGGCGTCGAGAAGCCGGACAGAGGCTCGATTTATCTTGAAGAGGAGAAGGTAAGCTTCCGGTCGGCCACCGACGCTTTGGCCAGGGGCGTCAGCATGGTGCATCAGGAGCTGTCCATCATCGGCGATATGAGTATTGCGGAAAATATTTTTATGAACCGCCAGCCCGTGGACGTCCTGGGAAACGTCAAGTGGAACGAGCTTTACAAAAATACCCGTGAAATCCTGTCTGTTTTCCAGCTTGATCTTGATCCGAGAATGCTGGCAAAGAGCCTTCCGGTGGGAACGCAGCAGCTGATCGAGATCCTGCGCGCGACGTCTATGGATTCAAAGCTCATTATTCTGGACGAACCTACCAGCTCTCTTGCGGAGCCGCAGATCCAGATGATGTTCAGGAATATCGAGCGACTGAAGGCGAAGGGCTTCTCCTTCATTTATATTACCCACAAACTGGAGGAGGTCTTTCAAATAGCTGACCGCGTACTGGTCATGAGGGACGGCATGTATATCGGGGAGAGCTCCATTGAGGATATCACTTCAGAGCAGATCGTCACGATGATGGTCGGGCGTGAGATCAGGAAGCTTTTCGGCGAAGAGAACAACTATAGGGAGAACAGCGAAAATATATTTGAAGTCAGGAACCTGACCGCCGAGGGATTTTATGAGGATATCTCCTTCGGCGTAAAGAAAGGCGAAATTCTGGGCGTATCAGGGCTGATCGGCGCAGGGAGGACGGAGATGGCGCTTGGTATCTTCGGCATGCATAAAAGGAGCGGCAGGATCTTGATCAACGGGACCGAGGTCGAGATAAAAACCCCCGCGGACGCGATCAAAAATGGAATCGCCTACGTAACAGAAGACAGGAAAAAATTAGGACTGTATTTGAATTATTGCGTAAAGGACAATCTGGCGGTTATGCAGATGCGGAACTTCTCTTCCGGCGGCATGATCAAAAAAAGCAGGATAAGGGATTACGCCCGCAAGCAGGTGGCGGACTTCCGCATCGCTGTGCCCTCCATCGATCAGACAATGGACCACCTTTCCGGAGGAAATCAGCAGAAATGCCTTTTATCCATGTGGATGGGAATCGAGCCGGATATCTTTATCGTAGACGAGCCAACGAGAGGCGTTGATGTGGGAGCGAAGGCCGAAATTTATCAAATGCTGAAAAACCTGTCGAATAAAGGTAACGCAGTTATCGTAATTTCATCGGAATTACCGGAACTGATCGGTGTCTGCAACAGGATCGTAGTAATGCGCAACGGGTCCGTTTCGGGAGAGGTCCTGAAGGAGGACTTTTCTGAGGACAGGATCATGATGTTGGCGACCGGAGTCAATAAACAATAGGTATATCGGAATATTAACCGGAGGTCATAAATGAGAACGAATAAAATTCAAGGAAATCTGAAAAGGATCTTATCAACCCGCGAGAGCATTCTGATCCTTGCACTGATTGCGGGCGGCCTGGCAGTTTCGCTGTACTCCCCTGTCTTTCTTTCGAGACCCAATCTCGTATCGATGCTTATGAGCATCACTGTGGAAGGGATGATCGCAATCGGCATGGTCATGCTGCTTGCCTTGGGCGAATTGGACCTTTCCGTCGGCATGACGATGGGCTTTATCGGCGTTTTGACAGGAACATTGCTTAAAAGCGGATTCGGAGACGTTCCGACCATATTGCTGGCGCTTTCCATCGCACTTGTAATCGGTCTGATCAACGGTATTTTGGTCACCAGGTTCGGATTAAATGCATTTATTACCACCTTGGGTATGTCGTGCGCCCTGCAGGGGCTGATGCTGGTTATGGCGGACGGCCGGTCTGTTACCGGGCTGACCAGCACCTTTAAGCAGCTTGGACAGGGAACGCTGTTCGGCGTGCAGTATCCGATTTATATCCTTATCGTCATTGTGATCATAACAGACATTCTGATGAGAAATTCGAGAGGTATGCGGCAGATCTATTACATAGGAAGCAATGCGAAAGCGGCAAAGCTTAACGGGATCAATGTGGATAAGGTGAAAATAATGTGCTTCTGCTTCTGCGCGCTGCTGTCGGGCCTGGCAGGTATCCTGATAACGGCCCGCTTCGGATCATCCTCAGTGACTGTCGGCGCCAGTACCCCAATGGACGTAATCACTGCCTGCATCATCGGCGGCGCCAGCTTGAACGGCGGCAAGGGCACCGTGTGGGCGGCCGTTTTGGGCGCCTTGTTTCTTGCCATGCTTTCCACGGCGCTGAACCTGCTCAGCGTCAATATTTACTGGCAGAACTTTGCCACCGGGGTTATCCTTATCGTCGCGATCTTTTTCGACGCTGTCAGTGAGCGCAGAAAAAGGCAGGGCGTCAAAATTGTTTAGACGGGAAGTTTATGCAGCGGGAGGATTCAAGTCCTGGCTGGAAAGGACTCAATCAATATAAATAATAATGAAAAGGAGAACTGGGTATGAAAAAGTTATTGGTTATCACGTTATCACTCATGTTGCTTTTATCGGGCTTCACCGGATGCGCGGGCACTACCGGAGCGCCCGGCGGTGAAACCGGGGACACCCCGGATACTTCCGCAGGTTCCGCCCCGGAAGGCACGCTGCAGAGCACGATTTCCCCCGACGAAGAATATATCGTCGTCAATTGCATGAACGCCATCGAATACTTCAATGCGCAGAAGTACGGCTGGGAGATGGCGGGAAAATTGTTCAATGTAAAGGTGTCCTTCATGGGCCCTGCGGATACCGACATGAACGAAATGGGGACCGCGTTTGATTCCGCTATCGCGAAAAAGCCTGCAGGAATCGTTTGCTTTGCCTATGATCCCGCCATGGACCCGTACATCGTCAAGGCTGAAAAAGCAGGTATCCCTGTTGTGACTTACGTCGGATTTTCGGGAGAGCCCGGAGATACATACATTGGAACCTCCCAGTATGATCTCGGTTATCAGGGCGCAAAACTTTACGCGGATACCATCGGCGGAAAAGGAAAGGTCGCTATCCTGACGATCTCGGGCTCCAGCATGTTTGAAGAACGCAACAACGGTTTTAAGGACGGCTTTGCCGAATTTCCCGGCATTGAGGTCGTAGCCTTGGGAGATACGAAGGCGGATTCTACAACCGCTGTCAGCACAGCGAAGGATATCGCCATCAAGTATCCTGATCTGACCGGCTTTGTGTGCGCCGATTCCACCGGCGCGGCCGGCGCCGCGACGGCCTTATCAGAGCTGGGCCTCACCGGAAAAATTGACATTCTGGGGCTTGACAGAAATACCGACGTGCTTCAAATGGTCAAGGACGGCACGATAACGGGCGCACTCTGCCAGAATGACGTATCCATGGCCTACTGGGCGATGATTTCCCTGATTACGAAGGCCCATGTCGACATCCCCCTGACCTCCGACAACGAAGCGGCGGGTGCAAAGGTTACGCCGAACTACATTTATACTTCCGTAAACCTTGTAACGAAGGACAACGTTGATTATTATCTTTCGGCGAATGAAGAATACGCGAAAAACGGCTTCTAATCAATTCAGAACTATGTCAATGCCGGAGGTCCTTACCGGTCCGGTAAGAATCTCCGGCAAACTGACATCTTCTGCGGATATCAAAAAATCGATTATTAAGGAGGAATGAAACATGTATCCGAAAGCGTTTTCCCATATAGGGCTGTCTGTTCCCGATCTCGAAAGGGCCGTTGAATTCTATACGGAAGTCATGGGATTTTACTTACTGATGCCGCCGTCGCTCATAGAAAGAGACGATTCCGATATCGGGATCATGTGCGATGACGTATTCGGTGACAATTGGACAAAATTCCGCATTGCGCATATGTCCACCTCTGACGGCATCGGAATCGAATTATTTGAATTCCCGGACAACGAACCTCACGAGAAGGAATTCAAGTATTGGCGCACCGACCTGTTCCATTTTGGCATTCAGGATCCTGATCTTGAAGGGTTTGTGGCAAAGATCGTTGAACACGGCGGGAAGCAGAGAATGCCGATCCGCTACTACTTTAAAGACAGCAAGCCCTACAGGATGTGTTATGTAGAGGATCCCTTCGGCATTATTTTTGAGGTTTACAGCCATAGCTATGAGCTTACCTATTCATCGGGGGCCTATGATACAAAATAAAATTGGATAAGGATGTGAAGACATGAAGGGCAAAATGCAGGCGTTTCGTATCGTCGCTCCTCTGACGATGGAACTGCAGGAGATCGATATACCCGATCTGAAACCCTATGAGGTGCTGGTCAAGGTAATTGCGACAGGCGTATGCACTACCGACGTGGAACTGTACGACGGCAGCATGTCATACTATCGCGACGGACTGTCTAAAATGCCCCTTACCGCCGGACACGAGTGGTCCGGTACGGTTGCGGAGCTTGGCTCCGCGGTGAAGGGCTTTGAGATCGGAGACTTGGTGGTAGGTGATATCTCCATCGGATGCGGAACGTGTATGAATTGCAAAAAAGGCAAATACCATCTCTGCTCAGATCGTACCGAACTGGGAGTAATTCGCTACGACGGCTCCATGGCCGAGTATTTAAAGACGGACGGCAAAAACATTTACAAGGTACCTGCGGGCGTCACGGCAGAGCAGGCGGCTCTGGTGGAGCCGTTGGCCACTGTTCTTTACGCTGCGCGCCGCACCGGGATAGATCCAGGCGATCATGTGGTTGTTTTTGGCGATGGACCGATCGGACTGCTTAACGCGCAGCTGGCCAACTGCTGCGGAGCCGGCAAGGTTGCCGTAGTGGCAAGAAAAGAGCTGCACCGCGATCTGATTGAGAAGAAGTGGGGCATGAAACTCATCAATAGCAACGATGGAGATATACACGAAGCGCTGAAGGATTATTTCGGCGATTACCCGGATGTTGTGTTTGAGGACACAGGCAACCCGGAGGTGATCAACACAGCCGCCAGGGTGACCGCTCCGGGCGGAAAACTCTGCGCTGTCAGCCTGACCGGCAGGGATACCGTGCCCTTCTGTCTGGAGTATATAACAAGCAGAGATATTACCCTCTACGGCGTGTTGGCAAGTCCGAACAGCTTTGCGCCGGCTCTTAACATGATGGCCTCAGGTAAAATCGATGTGGAGTCCTGTATTTCACACAGGTTCGGCTTTGAACAAACCCCCGAAGCGCTTGAATTTGCTCGCAATTCACATGGGCAGGGCAGAATTAAAATACTGATTAAAAAGGAATGAACGATGAGCAAATTTAAAGTTTATATCAGCGATTATGACTATCCCGACAATGAGATAGAGAAATCGATCCTTGAACCGATAGGAGCTCAGGTTATCGCACTTAAGTGCAGGACCGGAGAGGGTCTTGCGGATCTTGCCGCCGATGCGGATGCCATTTTGCAGCAGTACGCGAAAATTGGACGGGATACGATTGAAAGGCTTACCAAATGCAAGATCATAGCCCGATACGGCGTGGGAGTCGATATCCTCGATGTAGCCGCCTGCCGGGAAAAGGGGATTCTTGTGACCAATGTTCCGGACTATTGTATCGACGAGGTTGCCGATCATGCAATATCGTTCTCCTTTATGCTGATGCGAAATCTGTCTCATTACAACCAGTGCGTACATAAGGGAAGTTACCGGTGGCAGGACTGGATCGCGCCGATTCCCCGCTATCGCGGAGCAGAGTTTGGAATGATCGCCTTTGGCCGTATCGCTCAAAATGCTGCACGCAAGCTTCAGGTGTTCGGCTTTCGTGTTTCCGCTTATGACCCGTTTGTATCCGAGAGCTTCATGGCAAGCCATGGAGTCAGAAAAATGGGGCTGGATGAATTGCTGGAACAAAGCGATGTGGTTAACGTTTTTTCTCCTTATACAAAGCAGACCCATCATATTATCAATGCTGAAACCCTGGCGAAAATGAAAAGTTCCGCGTATCTCGTCTGCGTATCCAGAGGTAAATGCGTGGATAACAGGGCGCTGTATGAAGCCCTGAAAAACGGTATTATTGCGGGCGCTGCCCTCGATGATCCGGAAGAAGAACCGATGAAGATGGAAAACTGGTCTCCGTCGATGAATCCGTTGTTCGCCCTGGACAATTGCTTTATTACGCCGCATTCCAGCTACGTCAGCAAGCAATCGCTGGAGGAATGCCGAAGGGTCGCTTCAGAAAACGTCAAAGCTGCCCTGCTGGGTCAGCAGCCCTTTGATCTCTACAGAGGAGTGTGATGTAAAATGGAAAAGACAATTGTAATTATCGGTGGTGTCGCAGGCGGGGCCGATATAGCGGCAGGGTTGAGAAAGCTGGACGAAAACGCCCATATCATTCTCTTTGAGAAAGATGAGTACAGTTCATACGCCGACTGCGGATCGCCGTATTATTCCGGTGATGGCATGAAAGAGCGCGAAGAATTGCCGGTAACGACGCCGGCAATTATGAAAGACAGGTTTCATATAGACATACGGATTAAAAATGAAGTAATAGAGATAGACAGAAGCTATAAGACAGTATTGATAAAGAGCCGGAAAACCGATAAGACATATTTGCAGCCCTACGATATACTCGTATTGTTGTGAAACTTTCTGAGGAAGGCCGGAAAAATCAGCAAAGGATCCCGTAAATAAATGATCCCATCTCAGAGCTTGATCTGTGATGGGATTATTTGCTGTGAGGATTTAATCGCCGGCATAAAATTTATGAAAATACTTCTTTCGGGAAGGCCCCCGATATGAGAAGATGACCTTTTTCGTTGGGGTGGATTCCGTCTGCGCAGAGGTAAGAACTGAAATCTTTCTTCTTCAGGAATTCCGAACGGATATCGATCAAAGGGACTTTTTCCACGGCCGCCAGTTCTTCGACGGTTTTGCTGTACAGCTCCTGCCACTGGTAGATGGTTTCGATTCCCCCGAGAAATGCCAGGATGTTATTAGCGTCGAGCCCCCTGCTGATCCAACTGAAATAACGCTGCGCATCGATGGGCGGCAGATTCAGCAGAACCGGACGGCCTCCGTTTTGCCGCACGCGGCTGATCATTTCCAAATATTTTTCTTTAAACTGCGGGATCGGCGTATTGCAAAAATGCGGCCCAAGCGGGCTTTTCGCAACCTCGGCCCAATTGAAATCACAGTCGTTTCCACCAAATTCGAGAACCGTATAGTCATAGCGGCCCAGCTCGCTTTCATGGCGCCTTACGATTTCATTTCCGATGGATATGGTGCAGCCAAACCTGGCGAAATTGATGACGGCAATATCCATCTGGCTTTTCACGATATTTGTGAAGCTGTCCCGCAGCAGGCTGTATTTTTTCCTGGCCGCGTCAAACACAACTCCCTTCGCCACGGAATCCCCGAAGATACAAACGGAACCTTTCATAATCCCAACACCTCTTTAATGTACGATACTATAAC
>DATMXY010000510.1:0-2979 GCA_035561275.1 Anaerovoracaceae bacterium
AATCATACGATTACCATATCATATCGTACGATTATACGCAATACTATCGTACGATAAATTTCATACCCGCCGCTCATTAAGGGTACCACGCTTTCTGTATGACTTGAGAAATTGAACACTCCCGCCGCCTATAGAGGCGGGGGATTCCTGCTTCATCGAGTTCGTAACCTACTGTCTCCACAGGCGTAAGTTCGGGGCGTCCCACCCCTACATCAGATATCTTCAGGATGCCGGATATAGCCGGCATCCTTCTTTCAAAATGTTGAGACTTGCATTCTCATCCAAAAAATGCCGCCTTAAGCAGGTGCTCCCTTGGCGGCAAAGTGATGTCCGAAATATTGATCTGCATATCAGATTCGACAGATTCTTTATTTAAGTACGCTGCAAACCCGTTAGATATGTTTGCCGAGCCACAACACGATATCGGCAATGATTTCATCCTTACACGGCTCGTTTAAGATCTCATGGAAAAGCTTCGCATAGACCCGCAGACTCTTATCAGCCGATTTTATTCCCTGGAAAAAGTCCAGGGAGTCTTTCACGGAAATCAATCCGTCATCAGCCCCATGCATGATCAAGACGGGCTCCACAAAATTCTCAGCATGCTCTTTCAACCATTGTACCCCTGCATAAATCTGGTTTATCAGTTCGATGCTGATTTGTTTTTCCACCAAAGGATCGTTGACGTATGCTTCAATTACCTTGATATCACTGCATACTCCGTTGCCAAGTGAGTTAGGCACATAGGTATCGGGAGGAGCCGCAATGGGAAACTGGTCGCCCATGATCGGATTATTATAGCGGGTCAACGCGCCGGATGTGATGATTGCGTCTACTTTTCCCGGATTTTTCGTGCCGTAGAGCGCTGCCGTTTCACCACCCATACTGTGGCCGAAAAGAAAAACCTTTTTTCCGTTGCTTTCTTCTTTGGCGATATCAACAATAACATCCAGATCATCCGGCATTTCATCGTAATGACTGAAAAAAACTCTTTTCCCCTCAGATTTGCCATGCCCTCTCTGATCGTAGCGGTAGACGCTGTAACCGTTCTCGTTCAGCTTTTCAGTAAAGTAATCATAGCGGTTTAGGTGTTCGCAAAGGCCGTGGGATATGACGATCAGCGCCTTGGGATCTTCGACAATATCCTTTCTGAATCTCAGTTTCGTTCCGTCGTATGAAGGAACCATTTTTTCCTCTTTCATTTTACCTTCCCCTTTCAATTTTTACATATACTAGCTCGCCCAATTTTCCGCACCTAACCACATTTGCGGAGCAAATGTCCGGTAGGCGCCATACGGGAATTTCCCGGCTTCAGCCGGAATGAAATTCTTCCGTTCGGTGTAAATTGTTGGCGAACTTATGCAACGTTCCGTTTCGGAACTCCGACACAAGCTTCGCTTGCGCTGCTGTCCGTTTTGCCAGCCAAGCAAGCTTGGGGCAAAAAGGCAAGGAAATCTCAAATCTTCGATTTGAAGATTTCTACTGCAAACTACCTGCCTGATACGGCATGAATACCTGAATATATTTTTTTTGCCGCGAGGACCAGGATGAGTACGGCAACGGATATCAGCGCGGTAAATCCGCCGGGCGCCACGTTAAGATAATAGGAAAGAAACAGGCCCAGCATGATATCCAGTACGCTGAAGACGACGGAAAAAAGCAGCGTGCGGTTAAAACCTTTTCCTAGCTGCAGCGCGGTGGCGACGGGAAGGGCGATCATTGAGCTGAGCACCAGCACGCCTACGATTCTGATCGAAACGGAAATGGCGGACGCCACGAGGATGTTGAAGATATAATTGATCAGCCTGACTTTCACACCCGCCACTTTTGCAGCCTCTTCGTCGTAAGCAATGTAGACCAGCTGGTGGTAAAGAAAAATAAGCGTGAAAACGGAAATCAGGCTGAGAACGGCTACCATAACCATATCCAGGCGCGTTACGGTCAGGATGCTTCCGAACAGAAAGGAATCCGCGTTTGCACGCAGCTTACCCGAGCTGATGATCGTAATGGCGGTGCCTACGCTCAGCGCGAGCACGATGGCCAGGATCAGGTCGGTATATTTCCTGAAATAGCTCCGTAGAAATTCGATGAGCCCTCCGCAGACCGAAGTAAAAAGGAATGCGCCGAGAACGGGATTCTGGCCGCATAGCAAACCGATGGCGATACCGGCAAGGGAGGCGTGAGACAGGGTGTCGCCGATCATGGAATAGCGGCGAAGCACCAGAAAGATGCCGATGCACGGACATAAAACGGAGATAAACGCTGAAACGAACAGCGCGTTCTGCATAAAGCTATACTGTAACAATGCCATCGTCCTTTCCTTTGTTTGTATTTGTCAGATATTCGGCGGCATATTGCTCAGGAGTGCAGAGGTGCCCCCGCCTGCCTGCCAGATGGTAAATCAGCGTTGAATTTATGACCGCGGCCTCCAGATTGTGCTCTACGGATATGATGGTAACGCCTTTTTCCTTGTTTATGCTCCTGAGCAGCCCATAGATTTCTTTCTGGCTGCCTGCGTCCACTCCGGTTGAAGGTTCGTCCAGGACAAGCAGATCGGGGTTTCCCGTCAACGCTCTTGCGATTACGATCTTTTGGCTCTGACCGGCCGACAGGATGCCCATGAGCGCATCCTTATAGTCCAGCATCCCAACCTGTTTCAGGTTATCGACCTCTGAACCTTTGTCTTTGATTTTTAAAAGCTTACGGTATGAATTCAGCATCTCATACACAGTAATGGGAAAATCGGAATTTGAGAAATCGTTTCTTTGAGGAACGTACCCGATTCGTTTAGCCTGGGTTGTGATGGTTCCGGCTGTCGGCGCAAGGAATTTTAAAATCAGCCGGATCAATGTGCTTTTTCCGCTCCCGTTATCCCCTATGACCGAGACATATTCGCCGCCGCGTATCTGAAGATTGATATTATCAAGAATATAAGGCGGCGAGCCTGTATAGGAAAAAGACAGATCTTCCATATTAAGC
>DATMXY010000511.1:0-7863 GCA_035561275.1 Anaerovoracaceae bacterium
CCGTACGGACGAGAAACAAATCATCATGGATTATAAGAATGCGCTGAATGTTATCGCCTTCTCGGAAAGTCAACGTGTGTCTAATCTGAGCGGCGGCAATCAGCAAAAAATCGTTATCGCGAAATGGCTGGCAACCAGGCCGAAAGTCCTCATATTGGATGAGCCGACAAGAGGGATCGATGTGGGTGCGAAAGCGGAAATATACGCCATTATGAACGAGCTGACCAGGGAAGGGGTCAGCATCATCATGATCTCGTCGGAGCTGCCGGAGATCATGAACATGAGCGACAGGATCGCCGTTTTGTCACAGGGGAAAATCACCGCTATATTGAACAAAGATGAGTTCAATCAGGAAAATATCATGAAGCATTCCATATTATCATAAAACGAATCAGTTATGCATTGACCGTGGAGGAATACGGATATGAACGAGGAAAATAAATTTTTTGGACAAAACTCCATCGCAAAGTACTTTAAGGATAATTTGGGTGTTTTGTTGGGATTAGTTGTGATTTGCGTGATCATGAGCATTGCTTCGCCCTATTTTATGAAGCAGAGCAATTTATTGAACGTGTTGATGCAGATTTCTACCAATACGATTGCGGCCTTTGGCATGACCTTTGTTATATTAACCGGCGGTATCGATCTCTCCGTAGGCTCAATACAGGCTTTGACAGGTATGATCGTGGCTGTTTTAATTTCGAATATGGGCTTTTCGGCGCCTGTTGCCGTTACGGTAGCCCTGATGGCCGGTTTGCTGTGCGGCTTGTTTAACGGCGTTGTCATCGCTAAAACAGGAATGCCGGAGTTTATTGTCACGCTGGCGATGATGACAATTGCCAGAGGACTTGCCTACATCGTCGGCGACGGAAAGCCCACACGCGTGAGTGATGAAGCATTCAACCAAATGGGCGCGGGATTTATAGGTCCCATCGCTCTGCCGATCATCTACATGTTTGTAATCATGGGGATCCTCTGGTACATATTGAAACGAACGAAACTTGGCAGGCATATTTACGCCGTAGGCGGCAACCGCGAAGCGGCGCGTTTCTCGGGTATCAGCATCCAGAGAACCCAGATCTTTGTTTTCACGCTGAGCGGATTCCTGGCAGGCTTCACAGGCGTTGTTCTCGCGGCCAGAATGTATACCGGACAGCCGGCAATCGGCAACGGGGCAGAGTTGGATGCCATCGCTGCGACTGTGCTTGGCGGCACCAGCATGGTCGGCGGAGCGGGTACGCTTGGCGGCACTCTGATCGGCGCGCTGGTGATCGGCGTGATCGGGAACGGGTTGAATCTTCTCAATGTGTCCTCGTTCCTGCAAATGGTCGTTAAGGGGTTGGTGATCGTTTTCGCCGTTTATCTCGACACACTGAAAAAGAAACGCGTAATGTAAAGACGGAGGTGTAAATATGGCGGAAATTGTGAACATGCCGAGGCTGGGACTCAATGAAACCACAAGCGTAATCAAAGAATGGCTCGTATTGGAAGGCGATGAAGTCAGAAGCGGAGATGAGCTGTTCACGATTGAAACAGATAAAACGACGATGGCGGTCCAGGCGGAAACGGATGGCGTCGTCTTAAAAAGGCTTTATGATAATTACGATGTGGTGGAGGTTTTGACCCCAGTCTGTATTATTGGGGAGAAGGGCGAAAACATCGAGGAACTTCTAAAGTCTATAAAGGCAACCGTAAAGCCGGATGGGGATGAACCGGTTAAAGCGACAGAAACAGTTAAAGAGGTAGAACCGGTTAAAGAGACGGAAGCGGCGGAGCTGAAACCTCAGGGAACAAAACAGGAAAGCATGGCGCAGATAAAGAGGGGACAGGCTTTTTTTTCGCCGCGGGCACGGGCTCTGGCGGAGGCCAACGGCCTTGCACAGGAGGATATTACGCCTACAGGCGCGGAAAACCGCATTCTTGAGGACGATGTGATTCAGGCCATGAAAGGCGGCTTGAAAAGGCCTGCGGCGTCGGAAACCAGGACCGTGAAATTATCCGGCATTCGCCGTATGATAGCCAAGAATATGATGCATTCGCTGGCCTCGACCGCACAGCTGACGTCTCACGCGATTTTCAACGCGTCCGCAATCCTCAATTACAGAGAGAAAGTAAAGCGCTGCAATGGCCCTGAGAGCGGGGTCACGATCGGGGATATGGTGCTTTTTGCCGTGTCGCGTACGCTTGGGTCCTATGACTATATGAACGCGCATATGGCGGGAGACGACGAAATACTGCTTTTCAGCGATGTGAATCTGGGCTTTGCGGTGGATACCGATAACGGCCTGATGGTGCCTACGCTTTTCGGCGCACAGCGCATGAGCCTGTTTGAGATTTCAACTAAGTCCAAAGGGCTGGCGGACAAATGCCGATCCGGCAAAATACTGCCCGGCGAGATGGCCGGAGGCACTTTTACGGTTTCCAACCTTGGCAATCTGGGCGTGACAGACTTTACGCCCATCCTCAACCCGCCTCAGATAGGGATCCTGGGCGTTGGCACGGTGGACTACGCGATGAAAATGACCTCGCAGGGAATGCTGTACTATCCGTCTGGGCATTTGTCACTGACCTATGACCACCGGGCGGTGGACGGGGCGCCGTCAGCCAGATTTTTAAAGGCGGTTTGCGACAACCTTGAAAACTTTACGAATATTGTGGAGGCATAAATGCAAATGGATCAATATGACGTCATCATTATCGGCGGCGGGCCGGCGGGATATCTCGCCGCGGAGCGCGCGGCGGAGGCCGGACTGAAAGCGATGCTGGTGGAAAAAAGAGAAATCGGCGGCGTTTGCCTCAATGAGGGCTGCATTCCGTCAAAAGCTCTGCTTTATTCCGCCAAGGCGTTTGGTTATGCGTCTGTTCAAGGCGCAGATCCGGGCGTCGGATGTAAAAGCGTGTTATTTGATAACGGGGCTGCGATGGACAGGAAGCGGCAGGTGGTATCGACGCTGGTTGGCGGCGTGAAAGCCACGCTCAGGAAAAAGGGCGTTAAGGTCGTTCAGGCAACGGCAGCCCTGAAACGCGACGACGGACAGTTCGCCGTCGTCTGCGGCGAAGAGACCTATGCCGGGCGCAACGTGCTGATCGCGTCGGGGTCGGAGCCGGTCATCCCCAATATTCAAGGCCTTGGCGCGGCGATTGAAGCCGGATTTGCCGTTACCAGCCGCGAAGTACTTGATTTAAGAGAGGTTCCGCGACAGATGCTGGTGATGGGCGGCGGCGTAATCGGGCTGGAAATGGCCGTGTATTACAGCGCGGCGGGCAGCCAGGTAACTGTTGTAGAAATGCTTGACCATATCGGCGGAGAACTGGATCCGGACGTGTCGGCAGCATTGAAAAATAATCTCGAAAAAAAAGGAATCCGTTTCTTTTTGAGCTCGCGTGTTTCAGAAGTCTCCGACAAAGAGGTGACGTTCCTGTCGGGCGATAAAACAGAGAAGATCAGTTGTGATAAGCTTCTTCTCAGTGTGGGGCGTAAACCCTTCGGGCATATCGCGGGAATAGACGAGCTTGGAGTCGTGATGAAAAACGGCGCCATCGTGGCGGACGATCACTGCCGGACGAACGTTAGAAATATATATGCCGCCGGCGATGTGAACGGCAGGTATATGCTTGCCCATGTGGCTTACAGGGAAGCGGAAGTGGCAATCAACAACATAGCCGGACGCGAAGATCTTATGGACTATTCCGCGGTACCCGGCGTCGTCTATACGGACCCCGAGGTGGCTTTTGCAGGCATGACGGAGCGGCAGGCCAAAGAACAGGGCATCCCATATGCGGTCAGGAAAGCGTCGGTCAACATGAGCGGCCGTCATGTAGCGGAACACGGACTCAGCGACGGGTTCTGCAAGCTGCTGATTCACGAGAAGAAAGGAATCGTTATAGGCGCCGCGATCATATCGGCATACGCGTCGGAGATCATATACGCCGTAACGCTCATGATACAGAATAAAATACCCGTTGAGAGTATCAAAAGAACAATGTTCCCGCATCCCACGGTGTGTGAATTGATAAGAGAAGCCATTTTCAGCGAATAGATGGGGGCAATAGCGATGACAAAATCATTAAACCTTGATCCGAATCAGATCAGAAAACCCGGTAAAATCACATTTTCGGATATTCCGATGAATCAATATCAAAAGCGGATGAAAGACGTTTTGGGAGAGTATTCCCGGGAGCAGCTGATCGGCATTTTCTATGATATGCTTTGTATCCGCGAATTTGAGACGATGATGCAGAATTTGCGGCTGACGGGCCAGTACGGCGGCGTGGCTTATGAGTATTCAGGGCCTGCGCACCTGGGGATTGGACAAGAAAGCGCCGCGGTCGGTCAGGCGTTTCTTTTGGACCGGGACGATGTGATATTCGGCAATCACCGCAGCCACGGCGAGCTGATCGCAAAGGGGTTTTCCGCGATCCGCCAGCTTGGCCAGGAGACGTTGAAGGCCGTAATGGAACAAAACAGCGACCAATACAATGTGGTTACCAAACAATTTAAACTGGATACGAAGGCAATGGCCAGGCGTTTTTATCTGTATGGCATCATGGCGGAGATCTTCGGCAGAAAGAATGGCTTTGCCAGGGGGCTTGGCAATTCGATGCACGCGTTTTTTATCCCCTTCGGCGTTTATCCGAATAACGCCATCGTGGGCGGTTCCGCGCCCATTGCCGCTGGTGCGGCGCTGTACAAAAAGGTGATGAAGAAGGAAGGCATTGTCATTGCCAATGCGGGCGACGGATCTTTGGGCTGCGGCCCGGTTTGGGAAGCGATGAACTTTGCGGCCATGGATCAGTATCATACGTTGTGGGATGACAAGGGCGGCTTGCCCGTTCTGTTTAACTTTAACAACAACGGTTACGGTATGGGCGGGCAGACAAGCGGAGAGACCATGGCATTCGGCGAGCTGGCGAGAGTCGGCGCGGGGATCAATCCGGAGCAGATGCACGCTGAAAGAGTGGATGGATTCAACGTCTTTGCGGTAATTGACGCGATCCGGCGCAAGAAGCGGCTGCTTTCGGAAGGAAAAGGACCCGCGCTTTTGGATGTCGTCACATATCGTTTCTGCGGCCATTCCACCTCTGATTCAAATCCCAACCGGACCCAGGAAGAGATACAGTCCTGGCGGGACCAGGACGCGATCGCGGATTACGAGCTGCAGCTGGTGGAAAACAATATCGTCGCGGAATCTGACATTGCCGCGATCAAGGCGGAAATCGGAGACCTGGTTCTGTCCACATTCAAGCTGGCCATCGACGACACGGTATCGCCGCGCATGGATCTGTACGGCGAGCCGGACAGCATCGAAAAATATATGTTCTCCAATACAAAAGTGGAAAAGCTCTCGGACGCCCAGCCGGATATGATCGGCAGGAAAGAAGACAACGAGCGCGTGCAGCGGCTGGAGAAAAAAAGCCGCAGCGGGCTGAAAGACGGAAAAAAGCTGCCTTCATCGGCTGTCGTACAGCTCAGAGACGCCATCTTTGAATCGGTGCTGGATAAGTTTTATGAAGATCCCACCCTCGTTTCTTTCGGTGAAGATTTGCGTATCTGGGGAAGCGCATACGGTACCTATAAGGATCTGGACAAATCGGTTCCGTATCGCCGCCTGTTTAACTCCGCGATATCCGAAGCCGCGATTATCGGAGCGTCCATCGGTTATGCCATGATGGGGGGGAGAGCGCTTCCCGAGCTGATGTATTGCGACTTCCTGGGACGCGCGGGGGACGAAGTCTTGAATCAGCTCGCCAAATGGCAGGGAATGACCGCGGGGCAGGTGAAGATGCCGGTGGTCGTCCGCATGGGCGTCGGAGCGAAATACGGCGCGCAGCATTCACAGGATTGGTCAAGTATATGCGCCCACGTACCGGGCTTAAAGGTCGTATTCCCAGTGACGCCTTACGATGCCAAGGGTATCCTGAATGCGGCCTTAAACGGCACCGATCCGGTGATCTATCTGGAAAACCAGAAGCTTTATGGCGACGGCGAGCTGTTTCACGAAGGTGGCGTTCCCGCAGAGTATTATGAAGTGCCGATCGGAGAGCCCGACATAAAGAAGAAGGGTTCGGATCTGACTGTTTTGACGGTTGGCGCAACGCTGTTCAAGGCACTGGAAGCCGCTCAGATATTCGAGGAGAAATACGGCATCAGCACAGAAGTCATTGACGCGCGCAGTATCGTTCCGTTTCATTTTGAACCTGTGATCGAATCGGTAAAAAAGACCGGTAAACTCATCGTCGCCAGCGACGCATGTCAAAAGGGATCCATCATCAATGATTTTGCTCAGACAGTCTGTGAGTCCGCATTCAATTATTTGGATGCCCCGCCTGTGGTGATCGGCGCGAGAAACTGGATCACGCCGGTATATGAGCTGGAAGAGCATTTCTTCCCCCAGGCGGATTGGTTTCTTGACGCGTATCATCAGAAGATCAAGCCCCTGGCTGATTATTTGCCTGCTAGAAGCTTTACGGCTGCAGAAAAAAGCAGGAGGAATTTAAAAGGCGTATAAAGGTTGGAAAGCCGGATGCCGCTACTTAAAAAATGTAAAGAAAGTTAATATTGGAATTCTAAAGGGGCAGAGTAATCTGTCCCTTGTTTAAAATACCGTGGAACAACCTCCACGATATTTTAATGTGCATGCTTATGCCGGTGGTGTAGCTCCGGCGTGTGGGCATGGGTATGCTCCAGCGCCTCATGGGTGTGCACATGGCTGTGCTCCCCGGCGGTCTCCCCGTCATGGCGGTGATCATGCTCCAGGCCGGACTCATCTGTATGCAGATGCCCCGGTTGGCCGGCGGCCTCTCTGTCATGGTTATGGTTGTGATGGCTGTCGTCGTGCCGGTGCCGGTGCTCGTGGGTTTCTTCCACATGGATATGGGAGTGCTTATGTTTCTCGGAGATGGCAAGGTATGTTCCGGCGATCATAATGGCCAGCGCGGCCAGGAAAGAGCCCGTAATGGCGTCCCGCAGCGCGATCCAGGAAATCAGGACGCCGATAAACGGCGCGGCGGCGTAATAGATGCTTGTTCTGGCCGCACCCAGCTCCCTTTGTGCCGCGATGTAGAAGTAGATGCTGAGGCCGTAGGAAACAAAGCCCAGAAGCAGTGCGAGCAATATATATGTCAGGCTGCCGCGGATCTCGTTGACGCCCAGGGCGATCAAAAGCGCGCCGGTTCCCGACCCGAACCCCTTAATGATCACGATCTGAAGCGGATCCTTCAGGGACAGCATTCTGGTACAGTTGTTTTCAATTCCCCAGCACAGGCAGGCCGCGATGACAAAGACTGCTCCGACGGAGAGGGAAAGGCTGTGGAAATCTTCAACGGAAAGAATGACACAGGCAATCGTGATCAACAGAATTGCCAGCCACATCCGCTTGTCAAGGGGCTCTTTAAAAAAAACCATGGCAATTGCGGCGGTGGCGACGATCTCGAAATTGTTCAGGAGGGACGCGGTGGACGCCGCCGTCATGGTCAGCCCCGCCATAAGAAAGATGGGGGCGGCAATATCCAGCAGGATCATAGCTACCGCATAGGGTAATTCTTTTCGCGTCATTTTCGCTTCTGCCTGCGGTACCCTGCGGAACGTTCCCGTCAGCCGTACCAGGAGCATTCCGAATCCGGCGCCGAGGTACAGGAGCGCCGCCATGAAGGCCGGGGGCAGGCCGGCGAGCAATACTTTCGAAACCGGAGCGCAGACGCCGAATAAGGCGGCGGCGAGCAAGGCAAGCAGGACCGCTCTTGCAGGTCCGCTCTGATCCTTTCTGTTCAATTTATGGTTCTGTTTATGATTCTTCGCTTCCATGAAACATCTCCGTCGGATTATTTCCGTTACCCAAACCAGCGCGCATATTTCTGTCAGAT
>DATMXY010000512.1:0-3719 GCA_035561275.1 Anaerovoracaceae bacterium
ATTTAGTGCCAGTATTTCCTGATCTAAGGCTGAATTGATGGCGTAGTAGAAATGGGCGAAACATAAGAAGAGTGGCTTTAAAATGCCTAGACCGGCTCGTAAACGAGGAAAACAGGTTCAGCTTCGTGGTATTAGTAAAGAACAAGTTTGTGTCGCTACTGCTTTAGATAGAAACGAAAATATAATTCTGAAACATGCGATGAAAGCGAGGAAATAACTAATGTTTAGAGAAATGAGAAGAGGTAAGCAATTATTATCAATGGAAGATACCGCAGCTGTAATGGACAGATGTACAAATGGTGTCCTGGCATGCTTAGGCGATGAAGATTATCCTTACGCTGTTCCGCTTAGCTATGTCTATTTCAATGACAAAATCTATTTTCATTCAGCAAAAGCCGGACATAAAATCGAAGCTGTTACGAAGAACCCAAAGGTATCTTTTTCAATAATAGATGAAGATACGATAGTAAGTGAAAAATATACCACTTATTTCCGCAGTGTTATTGCTTTTGGCAAAGCAAGAATCGCAGAAGGCGATGAACGGTCGGAAGCCTTGAAGGCTTTCGTGGAAAAGTATTCCGGAGATCAGCCTGAAGAAGCCAAACATAAGGAAATAACCGGATGTACGCAAGCTTGTATTATTGTAATTGACGTCGAGCACATAACCGGCAAGGAAGCAATTGAATACGTCCGCGCTAAAAGATAATGATGAACATAAAACAGGGTATCGTGCCGCCAAACCGCACAATACCCTGTTTTGTGTTATTTAATGATCATGGTATATAATAGCATTAAGCCAATGCCTGTTTTAAGTCTTCAATCAGATCGTCCACAAATTCCAGCCCCACAGACAATCTCAGCAGGGTTTCGTTGATCCCTTTGGCGTCCCGTTCTTCCTTCGACAGGTCTGCGTGGGTCTGCAGCATCGGGTAGGTGATGAGGGTTTCCACGCCGCCCAGACTTTCCGCATAGAGGATGATCCTGACCCGTTCCAGTACCTGTCTGGCCGTATCCTCCGTATCCACGGAAAAGGATATCATCGAGCCGAAACCGGTGGATTGATTTAAAGACACCTCATAGGACGAGTGATCGGCCAGCCCGACGTAATAAACTTTCTTTACCTTTGGATGCCTGCGCAGCCATTCCGCGATGGCCATGGCGTTTTCCTGCTGCTTTTCCATCCGTACCGCCAGGGTTTTGATGCCGCGTATGAGGAGCCAGCTGTCAAAAGGAGAAAGGCCGGATCCAACGCTCATCAGTAAATGCCGTAACTTTTCAGCCAGGATTTTATCGTCGACCACCAGAAAACCAGCCAGCGTATCGTTATGCCCGCCAAGATATTTTGTACCGCTGTGGGTGACGATATCCGCGCCGAGCTTAAGCGGCCGCTGAAAATACGGCGTCAAGAATGTATTGTCGACGATCAGCAGGATCCCGCGCTCCTTTGTCAGTCCGGATACGGCCCTGATATCGGTCACCAGCATCGTAGGATTGGAAGGAGTTTCAATAAAAACCGCTTTTGTATTTTCCTGCAAGGCGTCTTTTACATTTTGAATATCTGTCGTGTCAACAAAACTGAAGGTAAGACCGTTTTTCGTATTGATCTGATGGAACAGGCGGATGGAACCGCCGTAAAGATCCGAGGAGGCGATGATATGATCGCCCGGATGGAACAATTCCATCAAAGCGGAGATCGCGGCCATTCCGGAAGTAAACGCCATTGCGTCGGAGCCGCCTTCCAAAGCTGCAACGACTTTTTCAAGATGCTCCCTTGTAGGGTTTTGCTGCCTCGTGTAATCATAACCGGTGCTTTCTCCCACGCCGATATGGTGGAAGGTGGCCGATTGGTAGATCGGAACACTGACGGAACCGGTCAAGTCTCTTTTTTCATTATTTACATGAATGCATTGTGTCTTTATGTCTGTCATATCAACCCCGCATTATTCCTAGCGAAATACTATGTTTCAAACATACTAACTTATTCTGCAGGAAAAGTCAAGGCAGAACGAGCGGTTTCAGAACGAGCAGTTTTCGGGTGAGCACCCATGCAGGGCGTAAAAAACCCTCCGGCTCGTAAAAGCGGAGGGTTGTATCTATGCGGTTTCTTAAGGAATCTGTGAATCCGACGCGGATTCGGATTCGCTCTTGTCGAGCTTGTCGCTGAGGATCACGATATCGACTTTACGGTTCTTCGACCTGTTCTCCGCCGAGCTATTCGGTACGGAGGGGCGATATTCGCCGTAACCGACCGCACTGATTTTATCCGGGGCGACGCCGCTCTGGTCGATCATCAGTTTGAGTACTTCGGTGGCCCTTATGACGGAAAGTTCCCAGTTGCTGGGGAACTGAACCGAACTCTGGGGAACGTCGTCCGTATTTCCCTCGATCCTGATATAATTATGGACCCCGTTGGCGATCTGACCGATGGCCACGAGGGTGGCTACGGCTTCCGATTTGATCCGGGCGCTTCCGGAATCAAAAAGCACGGTATTCATAAGGCCGACGACTACGCCTCGCTCCTGTATGCTGACGGAAACCTTGTCCTGAAGATTTTTTTGCTTGATCAGTTCCATGATTTCCTCGGCAGCTGCGACTAGTTCAGGGTCAACCTTTTCGCTGTCCCCGTCGGTGGGCGAAACATGGATTTCAATACCGCCGCCGGTAGTGACGCCGCCGTTTACGGAACCGCTGGGGCCGGAAGGCTGCAGGGCTCCGCTTAAGGATTCGGATAATATCTGGTATTTCTGAGCATCCACACTGCTTATGGCATACATGACGACAAAAAATATCATCAGCAGAGTGATCAAATCAGAGTAGGTCAATAGCCAACGTTCGCTGTTGTCTTTCTCATGATGTATGCGTTTCTTCATCCTATCACGTCCTTATTTCCCCTTTTTGGCTTTTTTTCCGGAGCGGCCCGACGAATTGACGTCGGCGGAGCTATCAGCGCTGCCGGAACGGGAGCCGGAACCTTTTTTGATCAGCTGGGCTTCAGAGAGGAAGCTGGATAGCTTTTCTTCCATGTAATTGGTGTTTACTCCTTCCTGTATCAGCAGCAGACCTTCGATAATCATTGATTTATATAAGATTTCCATTCGGTTTTTTTCTTTTAATTTATTTCCGAGGGGCAGCCAGAACAGGTTGGCAAGTCCGATTCCGTAGAGGGTGGCGATAAAAGCCAGGGCGATCTTGGGGCCCAGGCTGTCCGGGTCTTCCAAATTTCCCAATACATGCACCAGCCCCAGTACGGTTCCGATAATACCCATGGTGGGGGAGTAGCCGCCGGCCGCTTCAAAGATCTTACTCCGTGAAATATGCCTGTCCTCAATTACCTGAAGAGTCAACTCCAGCGCTTCCCGGGTATATGTAGGAGAAGTGCCGTCGACGATCAGCCGCATCCCTTTTCTCATCAGGCTGTCCGGCTCTGAGTCGATCTGGCTTTCCAGGCTCAGCAAACCGCTTTGGCGTACCTGTACGCACATGGCCTTCATCCGCTCCATCAAAGCCCTGTAATCATATTTCTGATTCTGTATGATAACCTTGAACATTTTGGGGACTTCGCGCAGTTCATTCGTCGGAAAGGACACTCCGGTGGCGCCGATGGTACCGCCGAGAATAATCAATACAGCAGAAGCTGAAAACAAACCTGCGATATGTCCGCCTTCAAGAACAAATCCTCCGATAACCGAACCAAAACCCATTACGACGAAAATTAATAT
>DATMXY010000513.1:0-2121 GCA_035561275.1 Anaerovoracaceae bacterium
TTTATGTATTGTTGACTTCCGCAGGTCGCAATCGACCAGCAGCACTCTGGAATTCATCTGGGACAGGACGATGGCCAGGTTGGTGCAGGTCGTGCTCTTTCCTTCCTTTGACAATCCGCTGGTGATGATGATCTTTTTGCAGCCGGGCTTATTCAGCGTAAAGATCAGATTGGTCCGAAGCATCTTATACGCCTCCGACACGGAAAACGAAGTATTTTCCGACAATCTGACGTCCTGCCTGCGCTCCGCCTGATCCCGGTTCTTTTTTATCCCCCAAAACATCCCCTGAACCCTCCTCATTTACATCCTCTGAATGGAAAAGAAAATGAGCTACGTTTTGAGTTTAACCCATTAAGTTCCAAAAGTCAATTTCAGTAAAGCGCCAAGAATCAACAAAAGATTACAAATATGTCGGGATATATCGGGCCGGTCAACATTTCTTCTCTTTGTGCATATACTGAAAAATAACAGAATGGAGGTATCGTAATGTTTTGTTTCTTTCCATTGGTGTTAGGCTTTATTGCCGGAAGAAGCTGCGGCTTTGATCGCTTCGATCGCTTTGATCGTTTTGATCGCTTCGATCGCTTTGATCGCTTTGATCGCTGCGGCTGCGGCCGCAGAGACAGATGCAGGTTTTAAATTTCTAAGCTACCTGCCGTAAGAAGCCTTTTAATACAATAAATACGGGGGCGCCTTTCCGACCACACCTGGGATCTGAAAAGGCTCCCCTTGCTAATTTTTATTCAGACTTATCTTCAGCCCTCATCTGCGAGATCATCCGGATCCACCCGGATCGATTCGCCTTCCTCCATCATGATATGGCCCGATTCGTACGGCTTCCCCTCGACGGTCAGGATCACTTCATTCGAGTTGTAATAATGCCCGAAGGTGTCGGCAATGCACTGAAGGATCATCGTTTCGTAAGCGATTCCCGCGTTTATCTCCGCTGCGAAGGCGGCGTTCATATCCAGCCTTACCCTGTTCTCCTCATCCAGCCGGAGACTGTTTATGGCGGCGCCGGTTGTAAGGACTGTGCCGAAATTTTCGTCGGCGGCTGCCTTATAAGCTTCCTCCAGGACCAGGGCCGTGTCGTCGTTGGTATGCCATGTCACTTCCTTGATCTGATATTCGATCTTTTCGATTTCGATATCCGGGTAATAGAACCGGATCTTCTCCGTCCTGGCCGCATCGTTCTCCATGGATTTCAGCGTCGAACTGACCTCCATACCGCCCGATTGGAAAATGGTCTTGACAAGACCTATATTTCTTGCGTAATAATCAATCGTCACGCCGTCGCTGCTTTCTGTGAGTACCTCGATACAGGTGAAAGTCCCCGCAGGCGTCTTGACTTCTGTTTCTGTTCCCGTAATGGTCCTTTCGCTGCCGTCATCCAGCGTCCAGGTCGTACCCTTTTCCAAAGGCTCCATGAGCCTTACCTCTCCCGGGCCTTCCGCCTGCGCTATCATATTCTCCCTGTAATAGCCCTCGCCTTTCGCCTGCAGCAAGGTCACTTTCCCGTTCTCCACCTCATAGACATGGGCAGAGACGGTGCCGCCGTTTTCGACCCTCTGCTGGGCCTTGTTCCCGGTAATATAATCCGTATATACCGTATAGGATGCAAATTCATTCCCCTTGCCCTCATAGACATATTTTACATTTTCCATGAGAGGAAAATAATCGGCAATACTTTTTTCTGCCTCGCCAACGAGGACCAGCTTGACCGCCGTTACCTGCACCGGATAGCTTTCCCGAATCTCCGGCCGGATCGTGATCTCAACGATCTGCCCAACCGCCGGCTCAAAGTCGTACTTCGCTTCCCCCAGACCGACGCTGGCCTTATCAAACTCTTCAAAATCCACCGTTGTTACAAGGATGCTGTTATCGGTCACCTCTTCTATTTCCGCCGTAAACGTGACGGTATCCTGTGCGGAACAGCCTGCCGTCACTATCAACAGCAAAAGCAACAGTAACAGCGCAAACACCTTCATGTATCTTAAAGCATTCACTGGATCACTTAACTTAATTGATTCCTTGGTATCTCCCTGATTTCTCATTTTCTTACCTTCCTTATTGTTTTTTGTCGGTACTCAGTTTTCAGCCGAATTATCCCTTTATATATAT
>DATMXY010000514.1:0-7507 GCA_035561275.1 Anaerovoracaceae bacterium
GTTAAAAAGTATAAAATAGAATAATTCAAATCGACTTGTCTGATCGATGTAAATACTGATGCAAGTATTTTATAACGGTTGAGGGGCAATAATAACAAGGCAGCGGGTGTCGGTCAGCTTTGCTGAAACGCGCTGTATGTAAAAAGTTTTCTACAGTCGAAAACTTTTTGCGGATACGTTATGACAAGGCGGTGTATGATGCGTTATAACAGGGGAAAAAGAGAGGAAATGAGATGGGAACAGAGACCAGAAATGGAAACGGAAAAAGCATCAGTAAAAAAAATCCGGCACAATACTTTTTGAAAACCTTTCTCGTATCTTTTATCGTATTTGTTATATTATGCACTCCCGGTCTCGCTATTTTTGGGGAAGTGGCAGACTATAATCCCTTTGACCCGGAAGGTGAACAGGCTGTACTGGAAGAACAGCTTCCGGTCCTCGTCGATGAAAACAGCCCTTTCTTTGAGGCTTTTCAGGACAAAAAAAGGGTCAACGTCCTGATTCTCGGCGTCAATCACGGTCTGACCGACACCATTATGGTGGCCAGCTTCGATACAAAGGCAAAGCACGTGGACCTGATCTCCGTTCCGAGGGATACGTATTTCCATCGTGACGGCTATAACAGCGAGGGAGAAAATAAGATCAACGCGGCATACCGGAAGAATCCGGTGAATACGGCCAAGGCGGTAAGCGAGGTTCTTCTGGGGATGCCCATCAATTACTACGCCGTTGTCGATTATGCCGGGATCAAGACAATCGTGAATTCCATGGGCGGAGTGCCTATGACGATACAAAAGGGCGGAATGCATTATAAGGATCCGTATGATAAACCACCGCTTGTGATCAATATTCCCGAAGGTCCGCAGGTGCTGGACGGGGAGCATGCCGTACAGTTCCTCCGTTACAGGGAAGGCTACAGGGAAGGCGACATCGGCCGCGTAAAGGCGCAGCAGGAGTTCATGAAGTCCGCGTTCAGGCAGTGCCTTGGCTTCGACCTTCCGAAGATCGCAAGGACCGTCTTTGAAAACGTCGAGTCCGATATCACCATAGGCGCCGCCACTTCGCTGGCGACAAAAGCCATGGGCATCACCGGGGACGACATCAAGACCTATCTGCTGCCGGGAACGCCGCTGCCGGATGCGCCGTATTATGTGATTCCGGATGCGGAGGGAACAGCAGAGATGATCAACGAGATTTACTCCATCGAACCGAAAGCCGCTACAGAAGGCGCAATCAGCCAGTAAGAGGAAAGCAAATGCAAAACGAAAGAAGCACAGGAATAAAACGGCTGAAACGAGCGGCAGCTCTGATCCTGGCACTGATCGTCGGTTTGAGTTTCCCTTCTTTTCAAGCGGAGAATACCGCCCACGCGATGACGGCAGGTGATTTTACCGACGTCGCCGCGGATTACTGGGGGTATCCTTACATTGATTTTTCCGCCGGCAACATCATCATCAACGGCTACCCGTCGCCCGACGGCACGTTTCAGTTTTTTCCCGAAAACAGCGTGACAAGGGAAGAAGCCATGGCTATGCTTTACAGGGCCTTGTCCGCAGCCGGCAAATTGAAAAGTACGGAAGATTTTTCCGAAGAATACGCCGATCTGTTTACGGAAAACATGATCGCCGACTGGGCGAAATTATATGTCGCTTACGGGCTGAAATACGGACTGCTCACGGAGGATGAGCTCTCGGATTTTACTGACGAAAGCGGGCTCGGGATCCCGGCGCCCAGGGAGCAGGTTGCTTTTTGGACAGCAAAAACCATGGAACGGACTCTTTCGCCCGCCTGGTCCCTGAACTATGTCGATAAGGAAAGTATTTCCCCGGAAATGCTCCCTTACATAGACCTTTTGTACCGGCAAGGCATTATGCAGGGGGACGATACGAAGATGTTCCATCCTGCCGACGGCATTAAAAGAGTGGAATTTGCAGCAATCAGCAACCGTGTCTTTGAAGCGGCCGGCTCGGCCGTTTATTCTGCAGACAAGGAAATTCAGTCATACCGGGGCGCCGTCGTATCGATGGACCAAATTAATTATAAAATCATGATGACACAGTCCGACGGAGCCGGCAGAGTGATCCAGATAAATCCAAAAACACAGATTGTAATTGATGGCAAGGTGAATTATAATGGACTTGCCGGCATCGGCACAGGGACTGCCGCCGTGGTTGCCTGGGGCGCCTTTTATGATGAGGCAGACCCGGACGACGGCGATCTGCAGCTTCATGTGATCACGAAAACACAGGCCAGGACCGGATTGCTGAAAAGCATAAAGAAAATGGACGAAGAAACATCGATACTGGAGATCGAAAATGAGGACGGAGACGCGATATATTATGTACTGAACAAAGACAGCAGGACGGAAAGGGCTCCGAAAAAAGGGAAAGAAGTTACCTTTATCGCAGACGGTGTAAAAATCCTGGAAATGAAATAATTTTCTCATTAACCCTTCTAATGTTTCTTAAGGCGGCGTAAAGCCGCCTCCGATTAAATCCCAAGTAAAATAGTATGATCCCGATTAATTTGTTAATTTTGCATGATCCAACTCAGGAGGTAATATGGATATTGAGATACTGAACAGTAAAAAGCTTGCGGAACTGCGGGAGATCGCAAGGACCTTTCAAATCGTCGATTTTGAAAAAATGAAGAAGGCGGAACTGGTCAAGGCGATTGCACAGCCGGAGGAGCTGAGAACCGCACCGGATAAACTGGAGGCGCCTGCAGCAGAGAGTACCGCCCGGGAAAAAGCAGCCGACGTTCCGGCAGAAGAGAAGGCGCTCGCAGCTAAAGAGACGCCGGCAAAGAGGGGCAGGAAGCCTTTGAAGAAAGAGGAAGCGCCCGCGCTGTCAGCCATAGCGGCCGCGCCATCCGCTCCACCTGGAACGCCTGCAGGGCCTGCCGCACCATCAGTAACGCCTGTCGCGCCTGCCGCTCCATCAGTAACGCCGGCCGCGCCTATCGTACCCGCGGTTCCTGTCGCGCCTGCCATACCCACCGTACCAGCTGCGCCTTTCGTACCTTCAACATCGGCCAGAAGGCCGTCAGCCAGAAGGCCGGCGCCTTTCGCACCATCTGCGCCTGTACCTGCGGCTTCTGCTGAGAGGCCCACAACTGCGGCTTCCTCCGCGCCTGCCGAGACGCCGGTCGCTTTAAAAGCCGCGCCTACCGCTCCTGCTACACCTGCTGCATCTGCCCCACCATCCGCGCCTGCGGCTTCAACGGAAGCACCGGCAGCCGCCCCTGCCGAAGACCAGGGGAAAAAGCCGGTCACTGAGGCGCAAAAGGAAGACCGTCCGGAAGTGGAAGGCATCCTGGAGATCGCCGAGGGCGGATTTGGCTTTCTTCGATTTCATAATTTCCTGACAAGTGAAAAAGATATTTATGTCTCCCCATCCCAAATCAGGCGTTTCAACCTGAAAACCGGCGACAAGATCAGGGGGATCACAAGAAGGCCGAATGAAGGGGAAAAATTCGGCGCGTTGCTGTATGTCAATACGGTAAACAGAGACGAGCCCGGAGTCGCCATCAGAAGGCCGGACTTTGACGATCTTACCCCGATCTTTCCAAACCAGAGGATCTCGCTGGAAACCGGAGCGACGGAGCTTTCCATGAGATTGATCGACCTGGTGGCGCCCATCGGAAAAGGGCAGAGAGGGCTCATCGTGGCACCCCCCAAGGCCGGTAAAACGGTGCTCCTGAAGAAAGTTGCAAACAGCATCGAAAAGATGTATCCCGATATAGAAATGATCGTACTCCTCGTCGATGAACGTCCAGAGGAAGTGACCGACATGCAGCGGTCCATTTCCGGCGAAGTTATCTACTCCACCTTCGACGAACTGCCGCAGAACCACGTAAAGGTAGCAGAAATGGTCCTTGCCAGGGCCCAGCGCCTCGTGGAACACGGCAGGGACGTGGTGATCCTTCTGGACAGTATCACGAGGCTTGCCAGAGCATATAACCTGGTCATTCCGCCCACAGGCAGGACTCTGTCGGGAGGACTTGACCCCGGCGCCCTGCACAAACCGAAGAAATTCTTCGGCGCGGCGCGGAAAATGGAAGAAGGCGGCAGCATCACGATCCTCGCCACCGCCCTCATCGAAACGGGAAGCCGTATGGACGATATGATCTTTGAAGAATTCAAGGGAACCGGAAACATGGAGCTCCATCTGGACCGCAAGCTTTCGGAGAAGAGGATCTTCCCCGCCATCAACCTGAACAAGTCGGGGACAAGGCGCGAAGACCTGCTTATGAACCAGGACGAGCTGGAAGCTGTATGGACTATGAGAAGGGCCATGGCGAACATCGGGACTCAGGAGGTCACGGAAAACATTATCGATCAACTGGCTCATACCAAGAGCAACGCGGATTTTATCCGCATCATCAAGAAGACAAAATTGGAGATTTGACGATATATGGATTTCAAGAAAATATTCATAAAAAACGCATGTCCGACGAAGGTCGGCGGCCAGGCGGTGCTGGAAGGGATCATGATGAAGGGCGAAGACCGCACCGCTGTAGTGGTCCGAAAACCGGGCGGCAAGCTTCACATCAAGACGGAGCTTTTGAAAAAGCAGGGAAAGCTGAAGAAGGTTCCGGTTCTGAGGGGCGTTTTCATATTTGTAGACGCCCTGGTTACCGGTACAAGGACGCTGCTGTATTCCGCGGAGGTGCTGGAAAACAGCGAGGGCAGCGAGCCGGTTGAAAAGGACAAATTTACCCTCTGGCTGGAATCCAAATTCGGGGAAAAGGGCGCCCTGAGCGCTATGCTGTATTTCTCTGTTATAATCGCCATCCTCTTTACGGTGGGGATCTTCATCATCGCGCCCACGGCTGTGGTAAGCGTATTCAAACACCTCACCGTCAATGAAGTGGCACTGAACCTTATTGAAGGCGTTTTCAGGATCGCGCTCTTTGTGCTCTATATTGTGCTTGTATCCAGAATGAAGGATATTCAGACCGTATTTCGATTCCACGGGGCTGAGCACAAGTGCATCCACTGCTACGAAAACGGGCTGGAGCTGACACCGGAAAACTGCAAGCCGTTTGAAACACTGCATCCCAGGTGTGGGACAAGTTTTCTCATGTTCGTCATGGTCATCAGCCTGCTGCTGTTTTCCCTGCTGGGTTGGCCGGGCCTTTTCTGGCGGATCGCATCCAGGCTGCTGCTGCTGCCGGTCATAGCAGGGCTTTCCTATGAGCTTTTACGATGGGCGGGGCGCAGTGATTCCATCATGGTAAAGATCCTGAGCGTTCCCGGTTTGCTGCTGCAGAAGTTGACTACAATGGAGCCAAATGAAAAGCAGCTTGAAGTCGCCATCGCCGCGATGAAAGCGGTCCTTGTGCCGGCGGACACTCCCGTTTACGAAGGGGAGTGCGATAAGAACGGCGCGTTGATCCCGCCGGAAGAAAAGACGGAAGAACCGCCGGCAGAAAAGACGGAAGCAGGCGAAAATGAGGAAGTGCTGCAGGAGGGAATGGGAGAAGGGGTCGAAGCTCAGCCGGATAAAGAAACGGTAAACATAACGGCAAGTACGACAGAAAATATGGTAGAAAAAACGACGGAAAATATGGTGGAAAATACGACTAAAACAGAGGAGTAATATATGAGCCTGATCATAAAAGAGCTGTTACAGATCGGAGAGTCGGCGCTGAATAAAGCCGGTTGTATGGATCCGCGGATCGACGCGGAACTACTTATGATGCATCTGATGAAAATAGATAAACGGCAGTTGTTCATCAAATCCCCGAATCTGCTTGATGAAAAAACCTGCGAGGAATATTTCAGGCTCGTTGACATCAGGACCGGCGGAATGCCTGTCCAATACATAACCGGGGAACAGGAATTTATGGGGATCACCTTCAAGGTGAACGAGAATGTACTGATCCCGAGACAGGATACGGAAACTCTGGTGGAAGAGGCCATTCGGATGATCAAAGAGCTGGCAGGCCGGAAAAAGGCTTCCAGGGGCGGCTGGCAGGCCCTCGATCTGTGCTGCGGCAGCGGTGCCATCGGGATCAGCCTCTGCAAACTGGTAAAGGATATGAAGGTCACAGCTTCGGACATAAGCGGCAAAGCGGTGGACATTGCGGCGGAAAATGCCCGGAATGCGGGCGTCGCCAAGCTGATGAAATTTATGGAAGGCGATTTGTTCAGACCTCTGCGCAAGGGGATCCGAGGGGCGAAATTCCATCTGATCCTGTGCAATCCTCCCTATATCAAGCGGGACGTTATCCCGACGCTGCAGCGGGAGATCGTTGAGCACGAACCGCTGGCGGCGCTGGACGGCGGAGTGGACGGACTGGATTTTTACCGCCGTATCGTGGCGGAGGCGTCCGATTATCTCAGGCCTGAAGGCCTGTTGTTCCTGGAGACCGGATACGATCAAAGCGGAGCAGTGTGCGCCCTGATAGAAGATACGGGACTCTTTGAGGATATCGCCGTCATCAAAGATCTGGCCGGATACGACCGGGTGGTGCGATGCATGCTGAAAGCGTCGGAGAAAAAGCCCCGCGGCAGGAAGTCCTGATACAAAGGCCGATATTGATATTCCGGCCGCATCAGAGAATGAGCGCTACCTCGTCGCCGTGTTTTAATCCCGCCGCGTTGGCCTCGTCGGTATCAAGATGCAGCTCCGCCGCGTAGAGTTCGTCAATGCGGACGACGATATTCCTGAAAGTCAGACCTCTGGCGCCTGTCGCTTCGGCGCATACTGTCTGGCCTTCCTTGAGATTCATGGCGGCTGCCTCTTCCGGCGAGATGTGAAGATGCCTCGCAGCCACGATGATCCCTTGCTCCATTACGGTTTCCCCTTCCGGACCAATCAGTTTTGCCCCGGGAGTATCTTCGACTTTTGTGGACAGGCGCACCTCTGTGTCGACGCCCAGCTTCCGGGCATTCGTCAGAGACACTTCCACCTGAGCCTGGTCCTTGGCGGGCCCCAGGATCCTTACATTCTTCAGCGTGCCTTTCGGTCCTTCCACATCGATGGTCTGATTGCTTACAAATTCATCATTTTGCCTGATGTTTCGAAAAAAAGTCAAAGAAAAACCTTTTCCGAAGAGTTTTTCGATCTGATCCTGCGTAAGATGTGCGTGCGTATTGGAAACGCCGACCTTAACTTTCATTGTACTTACCCCGCCATGATGATAGTTTCTGTTCATTGCGGCATTCACCGCACCTAAATTATTGGAATCATTTTACCACAAAATGGACAGCCTTAGAACAGTGAAAACACAAAAGCAAAAACGCAAAAAAATGCTTGCCTGATTCTGCGTCCTGTGCTAATATATAATAGCTATCGTTAAGAATCACAAATTCTATTTGTGGGACTTTAAGTAAAAATATATGTCGCTCTCGGGGAGCGCGGATTGAAATAAATGAAAAGAGGTGAAAAGCATGAAGGAAGGAATCCATCCGAAATATAAGGAATGTACGGTTACATGTGCTTGCGGAAACACATTTGTTACGAAATCGATAAAGGATGAACTTCGCCTGGACGTATGC
>DATMXY010000515.1:0-2363 GCA_035561275.1 Anaerovoracaceae bacterium
CACTTGGATCCACTGGAAGCGGAACATTTTGCTTCCGGAGAAAATGAAGTAAAAGAAATGCTGGAAGAACTGGGGATTGTCGCTTCGAATTCTTCCGCGAGCCCGTTGACAAGCGTCGGCAGTCTGATAGAAGGTTAAAGGAGGTATAAAAATGGATTTTTTATCAAGGGAAAGCGCGCCCTTTTCCGGCGAGCTTTGGAATAAGATCGATGAAACGGTCATTGCCGCAGCGCGCCGCGTGCTTACCGGCAGAAGGTTTTTAAGCCTTTATGGTCCTCTGGGCGCAGAAACCCTGAGCGTTCACGTTGACGATCTCAGCCGCAGCGGCTCGGTGGAGGAGGACGGCGCTCTTGTAAAAACAGGAGCCCGCAGTTATCAGGAGCTGCCTCTTATCTACAGCGATTTCACCCTTTATTGGAGAGACCTTGAAAACAGTCAGAAAAACAATCTCCCCTTCGACTTATCCGCCGCTTCCAAGGCCGCCGCGCAGTGTGCGGTAAAAGAAGACGAGCTCATCTTCTTCGGAAGTAAAAAGCTGGGTTATGAAGGTCTTTTCACCGTCAAAGGCTCTTCACATATCAAAAGAAGTGATTGGGATACAGGAGAAAATCCTTTTACCGATATCGCAAAAGGAATTGAGCTGCTGTCGGAGCAGAATCTTTACGGCCGTCTTGCACTGATACTCAGCCCCAATCTCTATACAAAGCTCCAGCGCATTCAGCCCGGAACCGGCCGTATGGAGCTGGAACGGGTAAGCAGCCTGGTAGACGGAAACATTTTCCGGACTCCGGTGCTGGGAACAGACAAAGCAGTCCTGGTTTGCGCAGAACCGCAGAATATGGATCTTGCAGTAGGGCAGGATTTTTCCACTGCATATCTGGAATTAAAGGATTTGAACCACACGCTCAGAATTATTGAGACGGTTCTGCCTCGAATCAAACGGAAAGACGCCATCGTCATCTTCGACTGATTGGTCCAGGCCCCATAACGACTGTCAGGGCGCCCGCCGGGGAACCGGCAATCGCCCTGACAGTATTTTTTAGAAATTAACGTTATCTTTCCCTTTCGTGTGCAGGATTTCCCTCGCCTCATCCGGAGCCGCGATTTCAAAATCCAGCTTTTTCAAGATACTGATTATTTTTCCAACCTGCTGGGCATTGCCGGTTGCCAATTCTCCGGACGGATTGTAATAGATGCTGTCTTCCAGCCCTACCCTTACGTTTCCGCCAAGAATCGCCGACATCGTCTCATAGCGGTAGATCCTTCTGCCGGCCGCCACCATGGAAAAGAGCGCGTCGTCTCCAAAGTCTGTCTTCAGTTGGTTCACAAAGTACATGATGTTCTGGGGGTTCAGCGGAATTCCGCCCAATACGCCCGGAACGAACTGAAAATAGAGGGGTTTCCTTAATAAGCCCTTCTTGTAAAGGTAAAGGATATTATTGATCTGCCCGAAATCGAAGATTTCATATTCCGGCACAGTACCCGCTTGATTCATAATGCCGACGATCTTTTCCATTTCCTCGAAAGTGTTCCGGAACACGACTGTCGCCGTATTTTTCAGGAACGGAATTTCCCAGTCATACTTTGGGGTATCAAAGGAGTTTACCAATTCCGCAAGGTTGAAATTCATGGTGCCGCCGTTAAAGGACGCCATTTCAGGCCGATAGAGCGGGATGGCCGCCAGGCGCTCCTCTACAGACATCCCGATGGCGCCCCCTGTTGTGACGCCGATGATGACGTCGCTCCGCGCTTTTATTTTTCTCAGGATCTCGCCCATGACCTCGAGGTTGGACGTCGGTTTTCCGTTATCTTCCCTGGCGTGGACATGCACGACGCTTGCGCCCGCGTTAGCCGCCTCAACCGCCGCGTCGGCGATGGCGTCGACCCCACAGGGGAGATATGGGGTCATGGAAGGGGTATGTATTCCTCCCGTTACCGCTGCGGTAACAATTACTTTCTTTGGTCTGGCCACGGTTTTCTCTCCTTTATCCTTACAAATTTGTCGGTCTTGTACGGTTAAATTATTACTTCGCCTAAGATTTTATCATGCGGAACAATCAAGCACTTTTCTATCGCTTTCCAATGAGTTTCATACAACTGTTTTTGAGCTTTACCATAATTTTCGTCTATATCGAATTCCCAGTAGAGTGCATAGCGAACGCATTTTACAATACGAGTGATAAATACTAATTTCCGAAAATGACATCCTTCCACCTCCTCTGAATTCCTGTTTATCTACGCTTTTAATTCACTATACAGCATTATTTTTGACTTTACAATCTCTAATCTGACTTTGGGCCAGGGACAATCATAAGCCTTTTTTCTCAGTGAAAATTCAAATAAAAATTTATGTAGTATTGTAA
>DATMXY010000516.1:0-3208 GCA_035561275.1 Anaerovoracaceae bacterium
AAATTAACAAGATCGGAAAGGGATTCTCATGGATCGGGAAATGATTTTTACGGCTGACCAGGCGGCCGCCGACGCCGTCACTTCGGCTCAGATGAAAGAGATCGAAAGGAACGCCGACGCGGCGGGGCTTTCCTATTATCAGATGATGGAGAACGCAGGGTCCGGAGCGGCGGAAATGATCGCGTCTGAGCATTCCGTTGAGAGGAAAACCGTTCTCATCTTCTGTGGGAGGGGTAACAACGGAGGGGACGGTTTTGTCGCTGCCAGGAAGCTCGCGGAAAAGGGGGCGGCGGTCAGGCTGCTCCTTGTTGAAGGTGAACCCAGGACGGAGGATGCGATAAAGAACCGGCAGCTTTGCAGGGATATGGCCATTTCTGTGTCAGACTTTCCGGAGAGCTTGGAAACCGGCCTGTTCGCCGATATCGAAGCCGCGGATCTGATCGTCGACGCGATTTACGGAACAGGCTTCCACGGCAGTCTGAGGGGGCCGGCACGGACGGCTGCAAGGCTGATCAACCGGTCGAAAGCGGCGGTTTATGCGCTGGACATTCCCAGCGGGCTGAACGCCGACACGGGGGAAGCGGACGAGGATACCGTCCGGGCCGGCTGTACCATCGTATTCCATCGCCTGAAGCCGGCTCATGCCAACGAGGCCGGGGTCAGGTACTGTGGCCGTATCGCGTGCATTTCCATCGGCATTGAGGCCGTATTAAAATAAGATTGTTCGGTATTTTACCGAGCAGGTATGAGACGATATCAAAGGCGGATCCCGTTTACGCTTCAAGGAGCATGGAATCCGCCTTCACTATGTTTCAGGTATTAGATCGAAACTTATTCGTTCACAACTTCGTTTCCGGGATTGTTTTTTGCTTTTTTGCGCTGCCGCACGCATTCCGTCAGAAGGTACTCGATCTGTCCGTTGATAGACCGGAAATCGTCCTCCGCCCAGGCGGCAAGTTCTTTCCAGAGGGTCGGAGACAGCCGCAGCAGCAGTTGTTTCTTGTCTTTTTCCTTGTTCTCCATCTGTCAGCATCCCGCCTTTCCTGTCTTCTGTCTTATCATCAAATAAATTCCGGCGTCGGAGTTTTAATATATTGAGCCGCTGTTTACCACGGGCTGCGCGTCCTTGTTGGCGCAGAGCACCACCAGAAGGTTGCTGACCATCGCGGCTTTCCGCTCCTCATCCAGCTCGACGATTTCCCGCTGGCTCAGTTTGTCCAGGGCCATTTCCACCATGCCGACGGCGCCCTCCACGATCATCTGCCTTGCGGCGATAATTGCGGAAGCCTGCTGTCTTTGGAGCATTGCCGCGGCGATTTCCGGGGCGTATGCCAGATGGGTGATCCTTGCCTCCATAATTTCAAGACCGGCAATCTCAACCGCCTTCTGAATTTCGGCTTTCAGCTTTTCCGCCACTTCCTGGCTGCTTCCCCTGAGGGACTTTTCCTGGTCCTCGTTGGAGGAATCGTAAGGATACAGCCGTACGATGTTGCGGAGAGCGGAATCGCACTGGATGGAGAGGTATTCCGTATAATTATCTACATTGAAGGCGGCCTTTGCCGTATTGACGACCTTCCAGATCACGACGATGCCGATGATGATCGGATTTCCCAGTTCATCATTGATCTTCTGTTTATCATTATGCAGAGTCATGGTTTTTAAAGACGTGATTTTGCCAGGCTTTTTCACGCTCTGTAAAGAAGCCTTTGCCGCTGCTGCCATAGGTTCGGAAGCGGTGGTGGCTGCCGGCGCAGGTTCTGCGGCCGGATGGAATGCGACGACAAAAGGATTAACAAAGAAAAAGCCTTCCCCCTTCAGCGTTCCGTGGTATTTTCCGAATAAAGTCAGCACGAGCGCTTCGTTGGGCTTCAGTATTTTTAATCCCGCAAAAAGGATTGGACCGACGATCAGAAAATAGACCGTGCTTACGGTGATAATTGAAATGTTGGCAGCTCCGCCGCCGTCGCCGGCAGCCCGGATAGCGCCGAAAATACAGCCTGCTACGGACGCCAGCATGAGCAGGATATTGAGGATGAGCATAACCATTCCGCTTGCTGACTTTGGAGTGATTTCCTCAAAGTGCAGTTGCTTTTCTTGAGATATATCAGCCATTAAAAAAAACCCCTTTCTATCATAACCTTTCGATTGATATCAATTTGATATCATTTATATATTAAATCCAAAGATCATTTATGTCAACAATTAATTTCCCGACGGCCGTGTCTTTGTTTCTCAAAGGTATAACGCCCTGATGCCCGTTTTGTTAACACTTGTGCGGCGTCCTTTCGAATGCTACAATAGCTATAATGGTGGTGCCAATGGAGGAATGTGATGATATGACTTTTGAAGAAAGCTGCCGTAATTACTTTGATCAAGAATATCCCGAGTTGGCAATTAAGCGGATTGATACCAATGAAATAGCGGTATATCATTCGGAATTGTCCATTGGGTATTCTATTCTCATAAACGGGAAAAATCATAATGTCAATTCACCTGATGATGTAAAACGCTGTATAGATTTTGCCGCTGTCAAATGGAAAAATAAGTTTAATACTCTTGGCACCAGTGGCTATCAATATAAAAATATGGTCGAAATCCTCATTCAATGTGGTGAAGAACCAATGTACCGCGAACTGTCAAGCTTGCTCGAAGCTGACGCTGCGCATTATTTCGCTCATGACAGCACGGAAACATATGAAATTGAGCGCTTGTCCAAGTTAGAGGAAAGCTGTCCGTTTTATCATCTCCGACAGTTTTGGATCGGTGATATAGAAGCTAAAATTGGGAAGCCAAGCGATGTATTCAGGATGCTTATGAGTCCATATATTCAATATCATGGCATGCCCAAAGAAAGTTTTGATAAATTGTTTTCTTTGAAATTATTCGGTGTGGATAAGCAGAACTTTATGGGTTATATATCCCAGGCGCTGTTCATCATTAATCAGGAATATTCCTGCGAACAATACCCCTCGGTGGGGGGAATGGACGATTGGATTGCGGCAAACAATCAGTACGCTCAGAAGCTATATACGAATGGATATAATCACTATCCTGAGGCTGTACCTGCAGAGCCCTTTTTCCTATACAATGCCGGAAAGACTGCATTCAGTGCACAGGAATCATTTCTGTACCACTATCGCGTATTTGAGTTTTTCCTGTATACTCTGAATACATCGAAACTGATTGACTTATTGCAGAAATATGATAT